>NZ_JRMK01000119.1:0-12018 GCF_000972925.1 Mycobacterium sp. UM_Kg1
TGTATAAGAGACAGGCGGTCAGGTGCGGTTTTCCGGTCCGCGCCTGCCTACGGGTAAAGTAACCGGGTCGATCAAGTTCAGCAGCGCCAACACGGCGGCGCGGGCAGAAGCAGATAGCGGAGTTCATGGGTTCAGTCATCAAGAAGCGGCGCAAGCGCATGTCGAAGAAGAAGCACCGCAAGCTGCTTCGCCGTACTCGCGTCCAGCGCAGAAAACTCGGTAAGTAACCCGTTCAGGCCCGTCCCGGCCGCAGCAAGTGGCGCCGATCGCCGGTATTGCTTTTACGGCGCGGCCGTTAGGCTGACGGGGTGGACGAGGCCGGACCCCCGAGCGACGGCACGCGCAGCGACACCAGGCATTACCCCAAGGTTGTGTTGGTGACCGGCGCGTGCCGATTTCTGGGTGGGTTTCTCACCGCACGGCTCACGCAGAACCCGTTGATCAACCGGGTGATAGCGGTGGATGCGGTCATGCCCAGCAAGGACATGCTGCGCCGGATGGGGCGCGCTGAGTTCGTCCGCGCTGACATCCGTAATCCCTTTATCGCCAAGGTGATCCGAAGCAGCGAAGTCGACACCGTCGTGCACGCCGCGGCGGCGTCGTACGTGCCGAGGTCCGGTGGTGGAGCGGCGCTCAAAGAGCTCAACGTGATGGGCGCGATGCAGTTGTTCGCCGCCTGCCAGAAGGCGCCCTCGGTGCAGCGGGTGGTGCTCAAGTCGACCTCGGAGGTCTACGGGTCGTGTTCGCGCGACCCGGTGATGTTCTCCGAGGACACCCAGAGCCGCCGGCCGCCTACGCAGGGGTTCCCCCGCGACAGCGTCGACATCGAGGGCTACGCCCGCGGGCTGGGCCGGCGGCGGCCCGACATCGCCGTCACCATCCTGCGGATGGCCAACATGATCGGTCCGGCCATGGACACCGCGTTGTCGCGTTACCTTGCCGGCCCACTGGTTCCGATGGTGGTCGGCCGCGACGCGCGCCTGCAGCTGCTGCACGAGCAGGACGCCCTGGGCGCGCTGGAGCGGGCTACCACGGCTGGCAAGGCCGGCACCTTCAACGTCGGGGCCGATGGCATCATCATGATGTCGCAGGCGGTCCGCCGGTCGGGTCGCGTCCCGGTTCCGCTGCCCGGAGTCGGACTGTGGGTCATGGATTCGCTGCGCCGGGCCAACAATTACAGCGAGATCAATCGGGAGCAGTTGGATTATCTGAGCTTCGGCCGGGTGATGGACACGACTAGAATGCGAACCGAACTCGGGTACAGCACCAAGTGGACCACCGCCGAGGCCTTCGATGACTACGTGCGGGGCCGCGGACTGAACCCGATCGTCGACCCCAAGTGGGTCCGTTCGGTGGAGCGCCGGACAATAAGCGCAGCGCAGCGCCTGGGGGATATCGGCTTGAGCAGGGCGCGGGGAGGTTAGCAATGGCTGATGATGTGAAGGCGAAAGTCATTCCGCTGCATAAGCGTTCGAGTTCGGTGCGCCGGCACCCTTCGGCGCTGGCCGCGGAGAACGCCTCGTCGGGCCAGGTTGCCGCGGTGGTGCGTGAGCTCGACGAGCGGCGCGCGGCCGGAGCCACCGGTGCCGCCGCGCCCACTCCCAACGAGTTCGCCCGCCGGGTGGCCGAGATCGCGGGATTTCTGCGGGAGCGGATCACGGGGGACTACCAGGTCGACGAGTTCGGCTTCGACCCGCACTTCAACGAGGCAGTCATGCTGCCGGTGCTGCGGTTTTTCTTCAACGACTGGTTCCGGGTCGAGGTCAGCGGTGTGGAGAACCTGCCGGTCGACGGGCCCGCACTGTTGGTGGCCAACCACGCCGGGGTGTTGCCGATGGATGCGCTGATGCTCTCGGTGGCGGTGCACGACCATCACCCCGACCACCGGAATCTGCGAATGCTCGCCGCCGACTTGGTGTTCGACCTGCCGATGATCGGCCCGACCGCACGCAAGGCCGGCCACACCATGGCCTGCACCGCCGACGCCAACCGGTTGCTGGGATCCGGCGAGCTGACCGCGGTCTTCCCGGAGGGTTACAAGGGTCTGGGAAAACGCTTCAAAGATCGCTACAAGCTGCAGCGGTTCGGCCGCGGCGGGTTCGTCTCGGCCGCGCTGCGCACCAAGGCGCCCATCGTGCCGTGCTCGATCGTCGGCTCCGAGGAGATCTACCCGATGATCGGCGACGTCAAGCTGTTGGCGCGGCTGCTCGGCGTGCCCTATTTCCCCATCACGCCGCTGTTTCCGCTGGCCGGCCCGGCCGGGTTGGTGCCGATGCCGTCCAAGTGGCACATCGCCTTCGGCGAGCCGATCCCCACCAGCCACTACGAAGCCGGAGCCGCCGACGACCCGATGGTCACCTTCGATCTGACCGATCAGGTGCGCGAGACCATCCAGCAGACGCTCTACCGGCTGCTGGCCGGCCGCCGCAACATGTTCTTCGGCTAGACCGGCTGGCCAGCGACTACTTTTTGCCCAGGGCCCGGTCGCGCATCGCCTCGAGGGCCGCGATGGTCGCCGCCTCGGTATCGGGGTCCTGGTTGACCGATTCGCCGAGCATGGTGACCACGCTGGTCACCACCGGTTCGCCGTTGGCGTCGGTGATCTCGCTGCGGACCTCGCTGACCACCGTGCCGTGCGACTCGATCACCGAGTCCAGGTAGGTGTCGAAGAATAGCTTGTCCCCGGCCACGATCGGCCGGTGGAAGGTGAACTTCTGGTCGCGGTGCAGCACCCGGGAGATGTTGATCGGGATGTCGAACTTCTCGAAGATCTCCATCTGCACCTGCCGTCCGGCGACCGCCAGGAACGTCAGCGACGCCACCAGGCCGGGATGGCCGGATTCGGCCGCAGCGGCCTCGTCGAAATGGGCCGGGTGCTCGTCTTTGACCGAGCGGGCGAACTCCCGGATCTTCTCCCGGCCGACCTCGAAATAGTCCGGGAATCGGTAGTGCGTACCGATGACTCCCTGCGATTCGGTGTGTACTGACATGCCGGTTTACCCCTCCGCTCGCCGTGGTGCTCGGCGGCGGAAGCCTATCAGCGAGCAGCTCAGCCGCGCTCGTTCCGGTGCGCCACGGCCGCCGCCAGGGCCCCGCCGACGGCCCCCAGGGCCAGCGCCGAGGGCACGCCGATGCGCGCCGCCCGCCGCGCGGTGCGAAAGTCGCGGATCTCCCATCCGCGCTTGCGGGCCATCTCGCGCAACGCCGCATCGGGGTTGATCGCCACCGCCGTGCCCACCAGCGAGAGCATCGGCACGTCGTTGAAGCTGTCGGAGTAGGCCGTGCACCGCCGCAGGTTGAGCCCCTCCCGGATCGCCAGCGACCGTACGGCGTGCGCCTTGCCCGGACCGTGCAGGATTTCGCCGACCAGCCGGCCGGTGAACACCCCGTCCACCGACTCGGCGACGGTGCCCAGCGCGCCGGTCAGGCCGAGCCGGCGGGCGATGGTCTCGGCAAGCTCATAGGGGGTCGCGGTGACCAGCCAGACCTGCTGGCCGGCGTCGAGGTGCATCTGCGCCAGCTCCCGGGTGCCCGGCCAGATCTTGTCGGCGATGATCTCGTCGTAGATCTGCTCACCCAGATCGACCAGCTCCGACACCGGCCGCCCCTCGATGAACGCCAGGGCTTTGCGCCGGCCGGCCGCGACGTCGTCGCTGTTCTCCTTGCCGGTGAGCTGGAACTTCGCCTGGGCGTAGACGATGCCGATGACATCGCGGTAGGTGAAGTAATTGCGGGCGGCCAGACCGCGTCCGAAGTGCACCATCGAGGAGCCCTGAACCAGGGTGTTGTCCACGTCGAAGAACGCCGCGGCGGTCAGGTCGACCGGTGGTGGTGTGCCGGTGTCGGCCATACCGGCAAGCGCCCGTTCCGCGCTGGCGTCGTAGGGCAGCGATGTCACCTCGGTTGCGGATTCGTGTTCGGGGCCCGGTGTCGTCATCACCTGACTCCTTCCGCAGCTGTGAGGGCCGGTGTTCCGGCCGTTCTCAACCCTATCCGGCCCCACCGCCGATGACCCGCAGGTGATCGTGCAGATCACCTTTGAGGTCAAACATCGAGTAGTCCCGGAAACTGAACCGCCAGACGCCGTCAACGCGCTCGAAGCTGTCGTAGTAGCGGCCGGCGGCGATCACCTGCAGCGCGACATCGTCGGTCTGCTGCAGCACGGTGTAGTAGGAGCGGCACGTCGCGGTCCCGGTGACGTCGTCGATGTCGAGGATCGGGTTGGTGATCACGTGTTTGGTGCGCGGCGTGCCGTCGGCGTGGATCACCACGAGCCCGCGCCACAGCCCCAGGATTCCCGCGCTGTCCATGACGACGGTGCCCTGCGGGTCGGCTTTGATCCGGGCGTGGGCGAACAATCCCGCGGCGCCCTCCAGGTCGCCGGAGTCCATCAGCTCCGCATAGCGGTAGAGCAGGTTCGTGATCGACACGGCGCTGGAAGTCATGGCTCGCCCTTATCCGCCCGAGGGCCCCGAGATGAGATGGTGCCGGCCGGTGGCCGGTCACACCGTAATCAATTCGCTGCGCCCCGTAGCGGCAATCCGGCCAACCCGATGGCCGCAGATCAGGCCGGGGGTGCTGCTGCGACACTGAGTCCATGGCCCGCCACCAGGTACAGCTGCTGACCCGCGAGGGCTGCCCGGTCTGCGTGCAGGTACACGCCCAGCTGACGCGGCTGGCGGACGAACTCGGATTCGACCTGGAGGCGGTCGACGTCGATGCCGCCGCGGCGGCCGGCGACACCGGTCTGCGGGCGGAATTCGGCGACCGGCTGCCGGTGGTGCTGCTCGATGGAGACGAGCACAGTTACTGGGAAGTCGACGAGCCCCGCTTACGCGCCGATTTGGCGGGTTCATGAGGCGGTACCAGCTTCGTCTCTCCTCCGTCGAACCTCGCTGAACCGCCGAATTTGGTAGGCCAGCGCTTTAGCCTCTACCGTGGAGTGAAGTTTGTTCACTGGTGACAGCAAGGAGCGGACCAGGTGATATTGCCGTGAGCGTCCTGCTCTTCGGGGTCTCGCACCGCAGCGCCCCCGTCTCAGTACTCGAGCAGCTGAGCACCGCTGAATCCGACCAGGTCAAGATCGTCGAGCGAGTGCTGCAGTCACCGCTCGTCACCGAGGCAATGATTCTGTCGACCTGCAACCGGGTCGAGGTGTACGCCGTCGTCGAGGCGTTCCACGCCGGATTGTCGGCAATCGGCCAGGTGCTCTCCGACCACTCCGGCATGCCGATGGCCGACCTCACCAAGTTCGCCTACGTGCGCTACAGCGAGGCAGCCGTCGAGCACCTGTTCACGGTGGCCAGCGGACTGGACTCCGCCGTGGTCGGCGAGCAGCAGGTGCTGGGGCAGGTGCGCCGCGCCTACGCCTCCGCCGAGGCCAACGGCAGTGTCGGCCGGGTGCTGCACGAACTGGCGCAACGGGCGCTGTCGGTGGGCAAGCGGGTGCACTCCGAGACCGGCATCGACGCCGCCGGCGCCTCGGTGGTGTCGGTGGCCCTGAGCATCGCCGCCAAACAGCTGGGCGAAGACGCACTGCGGGGCCGCACGGCGGTGGTGATCGGTGCCGGGTCCATGGGTGCGCTCTCGGCAGCGCACCTGGTGCGCGCCGGCATCGAACACATCCACGTGGTCAACCGCTCGCTGCCGCGCGCGCAGCGACTGGCCCGCAAAGTCCGCGACACCGGCGTGACGGCCGACGCCGTCGCCCTGGACCGGATGGCCGCCGCACTGGCCGGCGCCGACATCGTGGTGAGCTCCACCGGAGCGGTCAGCCCCGTGGTGTCGTTGGCCGATGTGCACCATGCGCTGGCCGACGGCAACCGCGACGAGCTGACCCAGCCGATGGTGATCTGCGACCTGGGAATGCCACGCGATGTCGACGCCGCGGTCGCCGGGCTGCCCGGGGTACGGGTCATCGACATGGACCGGATTCAGCGCGAGCCCTCGGCGCAGGTTGCGACTTCCGACACCGAGGCCGCGCGCGGCATCGTGGCCCGCGAGGTGGCCACCTATCTGGCCGGCCAGCGGATGGCCGAGGTCACCCCGACCGTGACCGCGCTGCGCCAGCGTGCCGCCGACGTGGTCACCGCCGAGTTGCTGCGGCTGGACCACCGGCTGCCGGACCTGCAGGCCGCCCAGCGCGAGGAGGTGGCGCGCACCGTGCGCCGCGTCGTCGACAAACTGCTGCATGCCCCTACCGTGCGGGTGAAACAACTCGCCAGTTCGCCCGGCGGCGACAGCTACGCCGAGGCGCTGCGCGAGTTGTTCGAACTCGACCCGACCGCGGTGGACGCGGTCGCCACCGCCGGCGAGTTGCCCATGGTCCCGGGTGGGCTCGATGTCGGCGCCGAAACCGGGTCGGCCGGGTAGACGTTTTGGATCCAGTAATCCGCATCGGCACCCGGGGCAGCTTGTTGGCCACCACCCAGGCCGGGACCATCCGCGACGCCCTGGTGGCCGCCGGGCACCCCGCCGAACTGGTCGTGATCAGCACCGCGGGTGACGTCACCTCGGGGCCCATCGCCAACATCGGGGTGGGCGTGTTCACCGCCGAGCTGCGTGAGGCCATCCTCGACGGCAGGGTCGACGCCGCCGTGCACTCACACAAGGACCTCCCGACCGCTGCCGACCCGCGGTTCCTGATCGCTGCCACACCGCGTCGTGAGGACCCTCGAGACGCGCTGGTGGCACGCGACGGACTGGTGCTGGGAGAGTTGCCGGCGGGTGCCGTCGTGGGCACTTCGTCGCCCCGGCGGGCCGCACAGCTTAGAGCACTGGGTCTCGGTTTGGAAATTCGCCCCCTACGAGGCAACCTAGATAGCAGGTTGAACAGGGTAAGCAGCGGCGAACTCGACGCCATCGTGGTAGCCCGGGCGGGTCTGGCCCGGCTGGGACGCCTCGATGCCGTCACCGAGACGCTGGAGCCGGTACAGATGTTGCCGGCTCCGGCCCAAGGGGCACTGGCGGTGGAGTGCCGCGCCGGTGATGCCGTACTGGCGGCGCTGCTGGCGGAGTTGGATGACGCCGACACCCGCAAGGCGGTCACCGCCGAGCGGACCCTGCTCGCTGAACTGGAGGCGGGTTGTTCCGCACCGGTGGGCGCGATCGCCGAAGTGGTCGAGTCCATCGATGAGGACGGCCGGGTCTTCGAAGAGCTGTCGCTGCGCGGTTGCGTGGCGGCGCTGGACGGATCCGACGTGATCCGCGCGTCCGGCATCGGCAGTCCGGACCGTGCCCGGGAACTGGGCGTGTCGGTCGCGGCGGAACTGTTCGAGTTGGGGGCGCGCGAGCTGATGTCGGAAGCGCGGTGAAACGGTGCGTGGGGAAGTGACTGGGAGTAACGAATGGCTCGCCAAGTGAGCGTGCGAGGGCAGAAGCCCAAGCCGGGCCGCATTGTGTTCGTCGGCTCGGGTCCGGGTGATCCGGGCCTGCTGACGACGCGGGCGCGGACGGCGCTG
Source organism: Mycobacterium sp. UM_Kg1 (assembly GCF_000972925.1). Classification (NCBI taxonomy): domain Bacteria; kingdom Bacillati; phylum Actinomycetota; class Actinomycetes; order Mycobacteriales; family Mycobacteriaceae; genus Mycobacterium; species Mycobacterium sp. UM_Kg1. The sequence goes on from NZ_JRMK01000119.1 coordinate 7,461, forward strand.
ACGAACGCCGCGCTGGTGTTCGTCGACCCCGACGTGCCCGAGGCGGTGCTGGCGCTGGTCGGCACGGACCTGCCGCCCGTCGCCGGTCCGGTGCCCCCGGCCCCCAAAGCGGAAAAGGCCGACGACGCGGCCGGCGACGACGCCGCCGAGGCCGTCGACGAGGCCGCTACCGTTCCGGGCGGGCCGGACATCCGGCCGGCGCTGGGCGAGCCGGCCGAGGTGGCCAAGACGCTGACCGCGGAGGCCCGCTCGGGCTCCGACGTGGTGCGACTGGTGGCCGGGGACCCGCTGTCGATCGACGCCGTGATCACCGAGGTCAGCGCGGTCGCCCGGACCAATATCGCGTTCGAGATCGTGCCGGGCCTGCCCGCGACCAGCGCAGTGCCCACCTACGCCGGTCTGCCGCTCGGTTCGTCGCACACGGTGGCCGACGTCCGCGACCCCGAGGTGGACTGGGCCGCGCTGGCCGCGGCCCCGGGTCCGCTGATCTTGCAGGCCACCACCTCGCACCTGCCCGAGGCAGCCCGCACTTTGATCGAGTACGGACTGTCCGACGGCACACCGTGCGTCGTCACCACCTCGGGCACCACCTGCGCGCAGCGCTCGGTCGAGTCCAGCCTCGGTGGTCTGACGGAGGCTTCGGCGCTGGCCAGCATCGATCCGGTCATCCTGCCCAACGGCCAGGAGACCTCGGCCGGGCCGCTGGTGGTGACCATCGGCAAGACCGTCAGCAACCGGGCCAAGCTGAACTGGTGGGAGAGCCGCGCGCTGTATGGCTGGACCGTGCTGGTGCCGCGCACCAAGGACCAGGCGGGCGAGATGAGCGACCGGCTGGTCGGGCACGGCGCCTCGCCGATCGAGGTCCCGACCATCGCCGTGGAGCCTCCGCGGAGCCCGGCCCAGATGGAGCGGGCCGTCAAGGGTTTGGTGGACGGCCGCTACCAGTGGGTGGTTTTCACCTCGACCAATGCGGTGCGCGCCGTGTGGGAGAAGTTCGCCGAGTTCGGTCTGGACGCTCGCGCGTTCTCCGGGGTGAAGATCGCCTGCGTCGGCGAGGCCACCGCGGAACGCGTCCGGGCCTTCGGGATCAGCCCTGAGCTGGTGCCGTCCGGCGAGCAGTCCTCGCTGGGCCTGCTCGACGAGTTCCCGCCCTACGACGACGTCTTCGACCCGGTGAACCGGGTGCTGTTGCCGCGTGCCGACATCGCCACCGAGACGCTGGCCGAAGGCCTGCGCGAACGTGGCTGGGAGATCGAGGACGTCACCGCTTACCGCACGGTGCGGGCCGCTCCGCCGCCGGCGAACATCCGCGAGATGATCAAGACCGGTGGGTTCGACGCGGTGTGCTTCACGTCGAGTTCGACGGTGCGCAACCTGGTCGGCATCGCCGGCAAGCCGCACGCTCGCACCCTGGTGGCCTGCATCGGCCCCAAGACCGCCGAGACGGCGGCCGAGTTCGGGCTGCGGGTGGACGTGCAGCCCGAGACCGCGGCGGTGGGACCACTGGTCGACGCATTGGCCGAGCACGCCGCCCGGCTGCGGGCCGAGGGTGCGTTGCCCCCGCCGCGTAAGAAGAGCCGCAGGCGCTAGCGGTGACGGCGAGCGGGGCACGATGACTGCATTTCCTCGCCAACGCCCGCGCCGGCTGCGCTCGTCCGCGGCGCTGCGCCGACTGGTGGCCGAGACGTCACTGGAGCCCAGGCACCTGGTGCTGCCGATGTTCGTCGCCGACGGCATCGACGAACCGCGGGAAATCGGTTCCATGCCCGGGGTGTATCAGCACACCCGCGATTCGCTGCGCGCCGCGGCCGCCCAGGCGGTGGCGGCCGGGGTCGGCGGCCTGATGCTGTTCGGGGTGCCGACGGCGGCCGACAAAGACAGCACCGGTTCGGCCGGTGTTGCCCCCGACGGCGTGCTCAACCGCGCGCTGCGCGATCTGGCCGCTGACCTCGGCGATGCCACCGTGTTGATGGCCGACACCTGCCTGGATGAGTTCACCGATCACGGGCACTGCGGCGTGCTCGACGAACGGGGCCGGGTCGACAACGACGCCACTTTGGAATGCTATGTAGAACTGGCTGTGGCGCAAGCAGATTCGGGGGCCCACGTAGTCAGCCCGAGCGGCATGATGGACGGGCAGGTGGCCGCGATCCGGGATGGGCTGGATGCCGCCGGATACGGCGATGTGGTGATCTTGGCCTACGCCGCGAAGTTCGCGTCGGCGTTCTACGGCCCGTTCCGCGATGCAGTGGCCTCCACCCTGGCCGGTGACCGGTGCACCTACCAGCAGGAACCCGGCAACGCCCGCGAGGCGCTGCGCGAAGTCACGCTCGACCTCGCCGAGGGAGCCGACATCGTGATGGTCAAACCCGCCATGGGGTACCTGGACGTCATCGCGGCCACCGCCGCGGTGTCCTCGGTTCCGGTCGCCGCCTACCAGGTCTCCGGCGAGTACGCGATGATCGCCGCGGCTGCCGCCAACGGCTGGGTCGACGGGCGTTCGGCGGCGCTGGAATCCCTGATCGGTATCCGGCGTGCCGGGGCCGACATCGTGCTGACGTACTGGGCGGCCGAAGCGGCCGGTTGGCTGGCGTGACGGCCCCGCCCGAGGGCACCCGCCCCCCGGCCGACGGCGCGCCCCACCGCCCCGCCGATGTCGACACCGCTTTCTGGCTGTGGCTGGTTGCCCTGCCGCTGATGACGTGCGAATACGTGGTGAACATGCTGACCGGCCCGCAGATCGCGGGCCCCGAGATCGTCTATCCGGTCGCGGGGCTCACCGCGGTCGTGGTGATGGTGGTGGTCGCGACGTTTCTGATGTTGATGCGTTCGGGCTACCGGTGGGCGCGCGCCGTGCTGACCGGCGGGGGAATCGGCGCCATGGTGTACGGGCTCAGCGGGCTCACCGACGCCGACGCACGGCCGTCGGTCGCCGTCCTGGCTGCGATCACCGGAATCATCGGATCGGTGCTGATAGCCGCGGGCACGTTCCTGCTGCACCGGGCCGAAGCCAACGCGTACTTCGTCCGGTAGCCGGTTATCCGCTGCCGGCCGCGGGTGTCACCACGACCTCGACGGTGCCGGCGCCATCGGCGGCGATGATCAGCACCGGCGCGCCGGGTGCCGAGACGACGTGCCCGCCGGTGACACTGACCTGGTAGCCGTCCGGGTACTGAATGGCCGGCACCGCGATCTCGGTCTGGGCGCCTGCAGCGAAGTGTCCTGCGCCGCTGGCCATCTCGGTGGAGTAGCTGAGCTGGAAAACGCCGTCTCCGTACGACCAGGAGATCGGGGTGCCGGCAACGACCTGCGCGTAGGGCACCGCGGAGGCCTCCAGTCTGGCCCAGTCGATGTTGTCGCCGACCGGCGGCTTGCTGGGGTCATAGACCAGCGCCGCCCAGGGGCCGCTGCCGGTGAGGCTGGGCGTGCCGTTGTAGGCCCACTGCGACCAGCCCCACATCCGCTGGTCGGCGTTGTTCATCACCCGCATGATTTCATCGGCCCCGTTCGCCGATCCGTATTCGGTGATCAACCCCGGCACCCCGTACTTGCTGGTGTAGGCCTCGCCGTTGGCGGCCAGCAGGTCGATGTAGTCCGGGCACAGCGGCGAGAGGGCCGCGCTCACGCTGGTCAGCATGCAGTAGTCGTGGAACGCGAAGACGCCGTGGGGGTCGTCCACCTCGCGCAGCTGCGTCGGAACCGCCTCGTTGAACAGGGTGTTCGGCTCGTAGATCATCGGCGTGGTCGGGTCGACGGACCGGATCGCCGCGCTCACCTGGTTGTAGAACGGGGTCAGCTGTTGCGCTTCGAAGTAGGAATTGCCGAATATCGTTGACAGCCAGGTAGACCCGGGCCACGGTTCGTTGATGATCTCGTAGCCGGCGATGTTGGGGTCGTCCTTGAAGTAGTTGGCGACGGCCTGGGTCATCCGCGCGTAGTGGTTGAGCAATCCCACCCCGTCGGGGCCTTTGGCGTTGGACCAGAACGCATCCCAGGCGTGGTTCTGCGCGGGGTTCAGCGGGTAGTTGAGCCCGAAGCCGATGTCGGGGTTGGGCAGTCCGCCGGTCTGGGTCGCCCACTCCGGTGCGCCTTCGCCGCGGAAGACCGGGCTGAAGTCGTCCTGGTGGAAGTCGATGATGCTGACGATGCCGTGTCTGCCCAGGATCTGCACGGTCGTCTGGATCGAGGCCAGGTAGTTGTAGTCGATCACGCCGGGCTGTGGCTCCACTCCCGCCCAGATGACTCCCAGCCGTACCGAGTTGAAACCGTTGGCCGCCAGGAACGCCGCGTCGTCTTCATCGAACCCGCCGGCGGCCGGCGCGTACGGTGGAATCTTGTAGACCTCGTTGAAACCGTGCATGACCAGCACGCGGCCGTCAGCGCCGGTGATCCAGGTCCCGGTGGTGCTGATGCCGGCGACGGCGGCAGGGGCACCGTCGAGCGTGCCGAAGTGGCCGTGATCGCCGTGGGCGCCGACCAGCAGGCCGGCGTTGCCGCCCGCGCCGCCGAGGGCGGGCAGGTCGCGGGGGCCGCTGTAGACGCTGTCTCTTATACACAT
>NZ_JRMK01000120.1:0-11622 GCF_000972925.1 Mycobacterium sp. UM_Kg1
GCGGAGTTCGTCGAGGTTCAGTCGGTCGCCGTCGCTTTCGGCGCGGATGAGCTCAGACAGCAGGTCATCGCTCAGACTGTTTCGGCGGGTGGCAACCATGTCATCGACGTAGGCGTCCAGTTCGCTCCACGATTGCATGATCGCGGCTTCATCGAAGGTGGCGTCGGTCTGGAAACTGAATGCCTTGAAGATTTCGTCGGTCCATCGTGCGAAGTGATGCCAGTCTTGGCGGGGCGCACCGATGAGCGCGCACATGATGGGGGTGGGATAGGGCCGCGCGATGTCGGTCACGACGTCGCACCGACCGGCTTCCACTACTTGATCGATCAGCCCGTTCACCACCTCATGGATCGTGTCTTGAAGGCATGCAGTCGCCCGAGGAGTGAACGCTCTCGAAACCAGTTTGCGTAAGCGAGTGTGTGGCGCACCTTCGAGGCCCAGGAGGCTGCTCATCATTTTGTCGTACAAGGGACCTGAGGTGACGCCCTGCGCTGCCAGCGTGATGCCGGGAGGCATGGTGAATCTGTTGTCGCGCAGTATATCCCGAGCCATTTCGTAGGACAGGATCTCTGGACCGAGGGGGCCGATGGCGATGGGCGCACACGATTGCGCCGTTCGGACAACGTCGAGGATGTCGTGCGGCGTGGCGGTGAGGGCGTAGCTGAACGTGGGCAGGTCAGCTTCGAAGACGCTGGGAGCGGCAATGTTCACGGTGTTTCAACTTCCGTTGGCGCCCGGCCAGGCGGTACACGGGACATCTAAGCATTGAATGTATGACCATTACTCAAAGGCCGTCAAGGTATGGCAGCATCGTTCCAGTTCAACAAACATGCCGCCTGCTGCGGTCATACGAATTTTTGCTTGGCGTCCATACCGCCATCTGAGGAAGCTTCGCGGGAGCCCATGAGTCGGCTATCGCGCTGAGCGCCTGGTTAGGGGTAGCCATACGGCCACGCCAGCTGCGCGGCGTTTGCGCAGGCAATTCCTGGTGGGGCGGGTGGGGCTCGAACCCACGACCAACGGATTATGAGTCCGCGGCTCTAACCGACTGAGCTACCGCCCCCTGGTCTATCTGGCGACCATGACATTAGCGCCCGGCGCGGCCGTAGACGACACGGCGGTGCGGCGCTTCCCGCTGCCGCTGATACCGGAGTCAGCGCACCCGCCGCGGAACGAACATCGGGACACGGCCGCGGTACTGCCGGTACTGGTCACCGAGCAACCGGATCAGGTCCCCCTCCTCCAAGCGCACCGCGATCGCGATGTAGCCGGTGGTCGCCGCGGCGAACAGCAGGTGTCCGGCGGTCATCTGGGGCGTGGACCAGAACGCGATCAGGAAGCCCAGCATCAGCGGATGCCGCACCAGCCGATACAGCATCGGCGTCCGGAACCCGGAGGTGGTGTAGGGCCGGCCCCGCCACGCAAGGTAGACCTGGCGCAGCCCGAACAGGTCGACATGGCTGATCAGGAAGGTCGACACCAGGGCGATCCCCCAGCCGAGCCAGAACAGCACCCACAGCGCTGTCCGGCCCGCCGGCGCCGTCACCTCCCAGACCACCGCCGTGATCGGACGCCACTGCCAGAACATGAGGGCCAGAACCACGTTCGAGGCCAGCACGTAGGTGCTGCGCTCGATACTCACCGGCACCACTCGGGTCAGCCATCGTTTGAACACCGGCCGGGCCATCACGCTGTGCTGCACGGCGAACAGGCTCAGCAGCAACACGTCGATGACCAGCGCCGCGACCGGGCGCGCCTGCGGCCCGTGGTCGACGGTGCGCGGCACCACGAGATCACCCACGAACCCGACGGCATAGCCGAAGACGGCGAGGAAGCCCAGATAGTTGAGCACCCCGTAGACGAGGGCAAGGTGACGAGCCATGGCGCGCTCCTAGGGAATAAGCCAGTCTAGCTCGCATATCCGCAGCTCGATAGGGGTTCCACCGGCCGTCCGATGGGCACCGACCGGCCTCGGCTTACGATCCCAGGATGACCGCGGAAACGTTTGTCACCCACACCCCCGGGGATCTCCGGATCATCTCCGACCGCCACGGTGACCCCGACGCCCGCGCCGTTGTGTTCCTGCACGGCGGTGGGCAGACCCGCCGATCCTGGGGCCGGGCCGCCGCGGCGGTGGCCGCACGCGGCTGGCAGGCGGTCACCGTCGACCTGCGCGGCCACGGCGAGTCGGATTGGGCGAACGAGGGCGATTACCGCCTGGTCAGCTTCGCCACCGACGTCCACGAGGTGCTGCGCACGCTGCCGCCGGACCCGGTGCTCGTGGGTGCCTCGCTGGGCGGGTGCACCGCGATGCTGCTGGCCGGCGAGCTGGCGCCCGGGGCCGCCGGCGCGGTGGTGCTGGTCGACATCGTGCCCAATATGGACGCCTCCGGCGCCCAGCGCGTGCAGGACTTCATGGCCGAGAACATGGAATCCGGTTTCCACTCCCTTGACGAGGTCGCCGACGCGATCGCGGCCTACAACCCGCACCGCCCCCGCCCCGCCGACCTCCAGGGGCTCACCACCAACCTGCGCCGGCGCGGCGACCGCTGGTACTGGCACTGGGACCCGGAGTTCATCCGTGGCCCCGAGCACCAAGGGCCGATGGAGATTCACGACGTCGACCGGCTCAACGCCGCGGTGCGCACCATCCTCGACGGCGGTGTTCCGATGCTGCTGGTGCGGGGCCAGCTCAGCGACCTGGTCAGCGCCGCCAACGCCGAGGAGTTCTTGGCCCGCTTCCCGCAGGTGGAGTTCGTCGACGTCGCCGGCGCCGGGCACATGGTGGCCGGGGACCGCAACGACGTCTTCGCCGACGCGATCCTGGAGTTCCTGGCCCGCCACGGCTCCTGAGCGCAACCGCTTCGGTTCCGGCCGGAGCATTTGCGCGAAATACGATCGGGGTCCCGTGCCGGCGCCGCCGGCAATAGGCTCAGACCCATGCGCGTCGTCGTCATCACCAAGCACGGTCCCCCGTCGGTGCTGCAGGTACAGGATCGCCCCGACCCGCCCCCGCCGGCGGCTGGCCAGGTGCGCATCGCGGTCCGCGCGGCAGGGGTGAACTTCGCCGACCACCTGGCGCGCGTCGGGTTGTATCCCGATGCGCCGAAGCTGCCCGCCGTGGTCGGCTATGAGGTCGCCGGAGCCATCGAGGCCGTCGGCGACGGAGTGGACCCGGCCCGCGTCGGCGAGCGGGTTCTGGCGGGCACCCGTTTCGGCGGCTATGCCGAGATCGTCAACGCCAACGCCGCCGACACGGTGCCGCTGCCCCCGTCGATGAGTTTCGAAGAGGGCGCCGCGATTCCGGTCAACTACTCGACGGCGTGGGCGGCGCTGCACGGTTACGGATCGCTGCAGCCCGGTGAGCGGGTTCTGGTGCATGCCGCTGCCGGCGGGGTCGGCATCGCGGCGATCCAGCTGGCCAAGGCCGCCGGCGCGGTCGTGCACGGCACCGCATCGCCGGGCAAGCACGCCCAGCTCACCGCGCTGGGCATCGACCGGGCACTCGACTACCGCCGCAAAGGCTGGTGGCGGGGCCTGCCCCCGTATGACATCGTGCTCGACGGGCTCGGCGGCACCTCCCTGCGGCGCTCGTTCGCGCTGTTGCGTCCCGGCGGGCGCCTTGTCGCCTACGGCCTCTCGTCGCTGCAGCAGGGCGAGAAACGCTCACTGCTGCGCGCGGCACCCCAGGCCGCGGCGATGCTGCGCGGGTTCAGTCTCATCACGCAGATGGAGCAGTCCAAGACCGTCATCGGCCTGAACATGCTGCGCCTGTGGGACGACCGCGGCACGCTGGGCCCGTGGGTCACCCCGCTGACCGCGGCACTGTCCGACGGGATCGCCGCCCCGGTGGTGCATGCGGCGGTGCCGTTCGCCGACGCCCCCGAGGCCCACCGCATTCTGGCGGCCCGCGAAAACGTCGGCAAGGTGGTGCTGGTGCCCTGACCGGCCCGGATCAGACGGTGCGCGCCAGCCGGTGCGCCAGCAGCTCGGCGAAACGCGCCGGGTCCTCGAGTGCCCCGCCCTCGGCCAACAGCGCTGTGCCGTAGAGCAACTCCGCGGTCTCGGCCAGGCCGGGATCGTCGCTGCGCTCGGCGTGCGCCTGCCGCAGACCGCTGATCAGCGGATGGGCCGGATTGATCTCCAGGATGCGCTTTCCGACCGGCACATCCTGACCGTTGGCGCGGTAGATGCGCGCCAATGCCGGAGTGATCCCGAAGGTGTCGGTGATCAGGCAGGCCGGGGACTCGGTCAGCCGCGTCGACAGCCGAACCTCTTTGACGTGCTCGGCCAGGGTCTGCTCCAACCAGGAGATCAGGTCGGCGAAGTCCTTCTGCTGCTCCTTGCGCTCGGCTTCGTGCGCGGCCTTGTCCTCCTCGGAGTCCAGGTCCACCTCGCCCTTGGCCGTCGACTGCAGCGGCTTGCCGTCGAACTCGGCGACGGTGTTCACCCACAACTCGTCGACCGGGTCGGTCAGCAGCAGCACCTCGTAGCCCTTGGCCTTGAACGCCTCCAGATGCGGCGACTTCAACAGTTGCTGACGCGACTCGCCGGTGGCGTAGAAGATCTGCTCCTGACCGTCTTTCATCCGTTCGACGTATTCGGCCAGAGTGGTGGACTCGGAGTCGCTGTGCGTCGAGGCGAAGGAGCTGATCTCCAGCAGGGTCTGCTGATTGTCGAAATCGGAGAGCAGACCTTCCTTGACCACGCGACCGAATTCGGTCCAGAACGTGCGGTAGTCCTCGGGCCGCTGCGACTGCAGCTCCTTGATGGTCGAGAGCACCTTCTTGGTCAGCCGCCGGCGGATCGCGTTGATCTGCCGGTCCTGCTGCAAGATCTCCCGGGAGACGTTCAGCGACATGTCCGCTGCGTCGACGACACCCTTGACGAAGCGCAGGTACTCGGGCATCAGCTGATCGCAGTCGCCCATGATGAACACGCGCTTGACATACAGCTGCACGCCCACGTGAGCGTCCCGGTTGAACAGGTCCATCGGCGCGTGCGACGGGATGAACAACAAGGCCTGGTATTCGAACGTGCCTTCGGCCTTCATCACGATGACCTCGAGCGGATCATCCCAGGCGTGTGAGATGTGCTTGTAGAACTCGTTGTATTCCTCTTGGGACACTTCGTCTTTGGGCCGCGCCCACAGCGCCTGCATCGAGTTCAGCGTCTCGGTCTCGACGGTGACCGTCTCTTCGCCGCCTTCCTCGGCCGGCGGCGTCCGGCGCTCCACCTGCATCCGGATCGGCCAGGCGATGAAGTCGGAATACTTCTTGACCAGGCTGCGGATCGTCCACTCGGAGGTGTAGTCGTGCAGCGCGTCTTCGGCGTCTTCGGGCTTGAGGTGCAAGGTGATCGACGTGCCCTGCGGCGCGTCCTCGACCGCTTCGATGGTGTAGGTGCCATCACCGCTGGACTCCCACCGGACGGCCTCGCTCTCACCGGCCTTGTGGGTGACCATCTCGACCCGGTCGGCGACCATGAACACCGAGTAGAACCCCACCCCGAACTGGCCGATCAGCTCCTCGGACGCCTCGGCGTCGCGGGCTTCCCGCAGTTGCTGGCGCAGCTCGGCGGTGCCGGAGCGGGCCAGGGTGCCGATCAGATCCACCACCTCGTCGCGTGACATGCCGATGCCGTTGTCACGGACCGTCAGGGTGCGCGCCGCCTTGTCCACGTCGATATCGATGTGCAGATCGGAGGTGTCGACTTCCAGGTCCTTGTTGCGGAAGGCCTCGAGCCGCAGCTTGTCCAAAGCGTCGGAGGCGTTGGAGATCAGCTCCCGCAAGAACGCGTCCTTGTTGGAGTACACCGAGTGGACCATCAAATCCAGCAGCTGACGAGCCTCAGCCTGAAACTCCAGCCGCTCCACACGTTCGCTCATAAGAGCCGAATTTTACCGACGGATTCGTCGCGATGCTCAGGGGGCCGAACAGGGCGGGCCCGCGTCGCGGCAGGCCCCGGAAGCGGGGGCGATCGAGCCTTTACCGGATCTTGACCGCCTGTTGAATCGGCCCACCGACGATTCTGTCGTGACTACCATTCAAACCGTGGAGCTGGGGGTTTTGGGACCTCTCCAGGCCCGGCGGGACGGCGCCTCGGTCGCCATCCCGGGCGCCAAACCGCGTGCGATCCTCACCATGCTGGGACTGCGCGGCGGCGCGGTCGTGCCCGCCGAAACGCTGATCGATCTGCTCTGGGGCCAGGATCCCCCGCGCACCGCCGCCAAGGCCCTGCAAACCCACATCTCGGCGCTGCGCCGGGCGCTGGGTGACGGGTTCGTCCGCACCGAGGGGGCAGGCTGGGTTCTGGACGCGACCGAGGTGGACGCCCCGCGCTACCTGCTGGCCGCCAAATCCGGCCGAGACGCAGCGGCGGCCGGGGATGCCAACCAAGCGGCGGCGCATTTCGAGGAGGCGCTGAGCCTCTGGCGCGGAGCGCCCGAACTCCCCGCTTCCCGCCGGGGCGCCTCGGAGCGGACCCGCTGGACCGAGGGCCACGCCGCGATGGTCGAGGATCGGGCCGATGCGCTGTTGGCGACGGGACGCGCCGCCGAGCTCATCGGCGAGCTGGAAGCCGCGGTCGCCGAGGCGCCGCTGCGCGAACGGCGCTGGGCCCAGCTGATGCTGGCCCTCTACCGTGCCGGCCGCCAGGGCGAGGCGTTGGCCGCCTACCAACGAGCGCGGTCACTGCTCGCCGACGAACTCGGGGTCGACCCGGGACCGGAACTGCGGCGGCTGGCGGCGTCGGTGGTGGCCCAGGACTCCGCCCTGGATCACCCGGCGAACCAGCAGCTGCCGTCGATGACTCGCGCCGTGACCTTCCTGCTCACCGATATCGAGGGATCAACGGCTGCGTGGGAGGCCGACGCCGGCGCCATGGCGATAGCGCTCGCGCGCCACGACGAGCTCGTCGAACAGGTCGTCACCTCCCGCGGCGGGCGGTTGATCAAGACGCGCGGCGAAGGCGATGCCACCTTCTCGGTCTTCGAGCGGCCTTCCGGCGCGGCTGCCGCAGCCGTCGAGCTGCAAGACGCCATCGCTCACGAGCCGTGGGCTCTTCGGGAGCCAATGCGCATCCGGATCGCCCTGCACACCGGCGAAGTCGAGCTGCGCGACGGTGACTACTTCGGTCGCGCGGTCAACCGCGCCGCCCGCCTGCGGTCACTGGCCGCCGGCGGCCAGATTCTGTGCTCAGGAGCTACGGCCGAGCTCGTCATCGACACCCTGCCCGACGACGTCGTCCTGGGCGACCTCGGAATGCGCGCCCTGCGCAACCTGCCTCGGCCGGAGCATGTCTTCGAGCTGCGCCCACGGACCGCGCATCAGCAACCCGAGGAGTCCATCGACGAACCTCTTGAGCGGCCCGATCTGCCCGCGGTACTGACCGGCCCCGGGCGGTTCGTGGGACGCGGCCAGGAGCTGGAAAGGCTTGCCGCCGCGTGGAAGACCTCGCTCGCAGGCGGCATTCACGCCATGCTGATCGCCGGCGAACCCGGTGTGGGCAAGACGCGTGTGGCCGGCGAATGGTCGCGACAGGCCTTCGAGCAGGGCGCCGTCGTGTTGTACGGCCGTTCCGACGAGGACCTCGGAGCGCCCTATCAACCATTCTCCGAAGCGCTGCGCTCGCTCGTGCCCTGCATCGGCACACACCGACTCCGCGGATTGCGGGGCGTTGAAACGCTGCTTGCTCTGATTCCCAGCTTGAGCGAGCTACTGCCTGATCTGGCCGCACCGCCCCGCGCCGACCCCGACACCGAACGCTATGCGCTCTTCGACGCCGTGGTCGCGTTGCTGGAACTGGCCTCTGCCGCTGCGCCCGTCGTGTTGATACTCGACGATCTGCACTGGGCGGCCAAACCGACGCTGTTGCTGTTGCGACATCTGCTGCGTTTCGGTGACCACACCCGGGTACAGGTCGTCGCGACGTACCGCAGCACCGACCTCGACCGATCTCATCCCCTGGCGGCAATGCTCGCCGACCTGCACCGGGACGGCACCGCGGATCGCCTCTCCCTCGGCGGCCTCGGCGCCGACGACGTGACCGCCTATATCGCCGAGGCCGGCTACGACGACGAACAGCTCGCCCGGGCATTGGCGTCGGTGACCGGCGGCAACCCGTTCTTCTTGATCGAGGCACTGCGCCACGTAGCAGAAAGTGGCGGGGCCTGGGATCCCAACACTTTGCCGCAGGGTGTGCGTGAAGCCGTGAGCCGCAGGCTTTCGCATCTTTCGGCAGGGACCAACAAAGCCCTGTCCGCAGCCGCCGTGGTCGGCAGCCGCTTCGACGTGGACCTCGTGGAGCGAGTCGTTGATCAGGATCTCGTCGACGCCTTCGACGAGGCCTGCAGGGCCGGCATCGTCATCGAAGAGCCAGGCGGTCGATACCGGTTCAGCCACGCCCTCATCCGGCAGTCGCTGATCGCCGAACTGGCCTCGGTGCGGCGCATGCGCCTGCACCAGCGCATCGCCGAAACGCTGGAAACCACCCGCGGCGCAGACGAGGAACTCCTAGGCGAACTGGCGTACCACTACTTCGAATGCGCGTGGGCGGGCAACGCGGCCAAAGCCGTCGCATACTGCCGGCGGGCAGCCGATCAGGCCATGTCGCGCCTGGCCTACGAAGCGGCCGCCGATCTGTACGACCGGGCACTGCACGCGCTGGACGAGGTCGACGACGAGCTACCCGATCTCGCAGATCAGACCGCCGATCTGCTGGTCGCGCGCTGCGAGGCGCTGCTGGCAGCAGGTGAGGTGACCGCGGCTGGCGACGCCGTCTCGCAACTACAGGCGGCGACCGTCAATTCTGATCGGCTGACGGCGTGGGCGACGTGCTTCGACGGCCAACTCTCGATGCTGATGCATCCGGAAAAACTGGACGAGATCGAGGCCGAGTTGGGCGCGGCCGCCGACAGACTGGCCGGACTGGGTGACCCCGCAGGAGAAGCGAAGGCGCACACCGTGCGGGCGGGATGTCTTGCCCGGCTTGGGCGAATCGGCGACTGCGAAGTCGCGCTGGACAAGGCGCTGACCGCGGCACGGCGCGCCCGCGAGCAGCGTCGGGTCAACGCCGTGCTGGCGGGCGCTCCCCTGGCCGCCCTTTGGGGTCCCAGTCCGGTGCCGCGCGCCGGCGGGCGTTGTCTGGATGTCGTGCGGCTGTTGCGCATCACCACCGATTCCCCCGCGGTCGAGGCGACCTCGACGCGATGCCAAGCCGTGTTGGAGGCTTTCCGCGGCCGCGCCGCCACGGCTCTACGGATGATCGAAGCGGCGCGGCGCACAGTCGCCGAGGTCGGTCTGCGCCATGCCCTGCTTGAGGTTGAGCAGTTCGCCGGGATCATTGAACTGGTCCTCGACGACCCGGAGGGCGCCGAGCCGCGTCTGCGTCAGGCATACGCAGGTTTTCGCCGCATGAGGATGGACGCCGACACCGCCGAGACCGCTGCCCTGCTGGGCCGTGCCTGTATGGCTCTCGGCCGAGACGCCGAGGCCGAGCAGTTGTGCACCGAGAGTGAGAGCCTCGCGGGTCATGCGCTGAAGGCATCGATCGCCTGGCGTACGCTGCGGGCGCTGCTGTTGACGCGCCGGGGTGATCATGCCGCGGCCCGGCAGATGGCCGAGTCGGCGGTCGACCTGGCGCAGCGTACCGACGCCCTGATAGACCACGGCGATGCGTGTCTGGCGCTGGCGACGGTATTACACGCCGCCGGCGACGCGGCTGGGGCACGGGCCGCGGCCCAGCGGGCGACGGAACTCTACGAGCGCAAAGGCGCCGAAGCGCTTGCCGCCAAGGCGCGTGCGGTGCTGGGCGAACGAGTCGCACCGGCTCCGGTGGCGGCATCCGAAGACGTGGACGGCGCGATCGCCGAACTCGAGGCGCGGCACGCGGAGTCCGAAAAGGCACGTCCTCGACCGCCGCTCGGGAACTCGGCAAGCACAGTTGCGAAGCGGTGGCAGGAACGCTTCGCCGCGCGTGACTGGGCCGCCATGACAGCAATGGCGGCCGACGATATCTGCACCGATGATCGGCGGCGGGTGATGGGCGCCGGAGTCCGGCGCGGGCGAGATGTCGCAATCGCCGACATGCGGGTTCTCGCCGATCTCGATACGACCATGATGTCGGCCGTCGTGGCTACTCGCGGCGAGCGCCTCGCTCTCTGCCTTGATCGACTGTCGGAGCATGAGTATCGGCCCGATGCGTTTCATGGCGAGATACTCAGCGTCATCGAGATCGACACCGACGGACGGCTCGCGGCAGGTGTCATCTTCGATGTTGACGACTTCGACGCCGCCCTGGCCGAACTCGATGCGCGCTACCTCGCCGGCGAGGCCGCCGCCTTTGCGCGCACCTGGTCGGCGATCACCGGGGCCTTCGTCGCGCTCAGTCGCGGTGAAATGCCCACGCCGGCAGCCGGGTTCACCGACGTCGATCATCGCACGATTGCGACGGTGCGGTCGGGCGACCTGATGGCATACCTTCGTGTGGCCCTGGAAGACACGGCGCGCAACTTCATCTATGTCGAAGCCGTCCATCGGTTGACCGAGCGCGGCGCGGTGATCACACATGTGGCCAAAGGGACATCACGAGACGGCTTGGGCGTCGAGTGGCGTCTGGTCAACACCGTCCTCGTCGACGGCGAACTGATCAGTCGCCTTGAGATGTTCGAAGAGGCAGACCTCGACGCCGCGCTCGCCAGTTTCGACGAGCTGAGCCGCAACCGGCCCACCCTGGAGAACGCGGCCACCCGGACCTGCGTACGCGCTGCGGACGCTTTCAACCGCCGGGACGGGGACGCGATCTTCGCGCTTGCCGACGACGACGGCCACTATGAAGACCGGCGGAAAGGCCTGCGCTCCGTGCTCGAAGGCCCAGAGCGGCGGAAACTCATCGACGCCACGTTGGAGACGGTCCCGAGCACCTGGCGGTTGGGGGTGGAACCCATCGCCGTCCGGGGATCTCGGCTCTCCCTGACCCGCGACTGTTATCGCGACGGCGATGATCCGGAGCGAACAGTCGTCGTCGAACTGTTGCGTCTCACGCAAGTCGACGCCACCGGCCTCATACGGGTCACCGTGTCCTTCGACGTCGACGACATCGACGCCGCCCTCGCCGAGCTCGACGCCCGTTACCTCGCCGGCGACGCCGCCGCCTACGCACACACGTGGTCGCTCGTCACCGACGCGTATGCCGGTTTCAACCGACGCGAGGCTTTTCCAACGACACCGGACTGGATCAGCATCGACCACCGGCGGGGAGCGGGTTTCGAGTCCGGTGACATGCTCGCCTACATCGAGGCCGCCTGGGCCGATTCACCAGACACCACCATCTACATCGCGGCTGTGCATCGACTCAGCCCGATCGGAGCCGTCGTCACCCACGTGGCGCACGGGATCTCACAAGACGGTTTCGCCGCCGAATGGCGCGACATCGTCGTCATGACTGTCGACGGCCACCTGTTCAATCGCTCTGAACTGTTCGACGGGGACGACCTCGACGCCGCGCTCGCCAGATTCGACGAGCTTTAGCTGCGGGCCGCCATCACTGGGCCTGACTCACCGACGACATGTGGAAGTCGGGAATGCGCAGCGACTGTCTCTTATACACATCTGACGCTGCCGA
>NZ_JRMK01000121.1:0-11569 GCF_000972925.1 Mycobacterium sp. UM_Kg1
GCATCTCCACCGGATAGCCGGTCTTGTCGGCAACCACCGCCAACATGTCCCCGACCAGATCCACGCCCGCAGCCGCAGCCACCGGCGCGACCGCTGCCGGCGCAACCGGGGCCGGTGCAACGGGGGGAGCCGGCACCGGCGGGGCGCCGTTGCGGAACGCCGGCGCTGTGGGCGGCGCGGGCATCGGAGCCGGCGCAGCAACCGGGGGCGCCGTCGCGGTGCCGTTGTGGACCGTGGGCGCCGCGGGCATCACCGAAGCGCCGTTCGCGGCCGGGGCAGCCGGTGCGGGCGGTGGTGCCGGCATCGTGGGCGCCGCGTGGGCCGGGGCAGCCGGCGGAGCAGGCGCCGCCGCGACGGCGGGCACCGGCTGCGGCGGCACCACCGCGGGCGCGGCGGGATAGGCCAGCGGTGCGACCGGCGCGATTCCGGTACTGGAGACCAGCGTCTGCAGCAGGCCCTGCAGGTGGGCGATGGTCTGCTGCATGCTGCCCAGCGCACCGACCATGTGCGTCACCATCTCGGCGCCGGGGCCGGACATCAGCGGCGACGTGACCATGGGGACCTGCGCCGCCTGAACCGGCACCGGAACGTGCGGTGGGACCTGTGCCGGCAAACCGTTCGCCGCGGGAACGGTCGGGTCAGCTGGTGTCATGATGTGCTCCGATACGGTCGCGTGGCCGTTGTGGTCACTACGGGGGGAGGGTTTCTCGACGGCTCGGCGCACCGGCTCGTCGGTGATCTCGGGTCGGCCGAAGTTGGTGCCGTTGAGCTTGAGGGTCAGCTTGGGCACCGGCCGGGTCCGCGGGTCGTCGCCGAGACGATAGTCCGCCCACAGGGCTCCGAAGTTCATCGGGACGCCGGCGGCCACGAGCTGGGCCAGGCCCATCCACAGTGAGCGGATCCCGTTGCGGCCCTTGGCATCCAGCGAGACCGCGACATGCTCTTGGCCGGACAGGCATTTGCCGACGAGGTTGGTGAGCACCTGGCCGGGGCCGACCTCGACGAAGGTGCGGGCGCCGGCGGACCACATGGCCTGGATCTGTTCGACGAACCGCACCGGCTGCGCGATCTGGTTGGCCAGGGTGGCCTGCATCTGCTCGGCGCTGCCGGCGTACGGCGCGGCCGTCGCATTGGCGTAGACCGGCACCTGCGGTACCCCGAACGGAATGCCCGCGAGATACGCGGCGAACGGGGTGGCCGCGGCGCTGACGATCTCGGAGTGGAAGGCGGTTGCCACATCCAGCAGCCGCGCGTTGATGCCCGCGGCGCTGAAACGCTGCGCGGCATCGGCGATCGCCGCGCTGTCGCCAGAGAGCACCACCTGGTTGGGGGCGTTGTGGTTGGCGATGACCACCGGCAGCCCCCACTCGCCGAGCAGCCGGGCGACCTGGTCGGCGGGGGCGGTCACCGCGCACATGGCGCCATCGCTGCTGGCGGCGGCCTGGGCCATCAGCGCACCCCGCGCGCGGGCGATCAGCAGCGCGACGTCGTCACTGATGACGCCCGCCGCACACAGGGCGCTGACCTCACCGAAGCTGTGCCCGCCGACCGCGACCGGCGCGATGCCCAGCGAGCGGACGATAGACAGCAGGCTCAGGCTGTGGGCGCCGATGCCCGGCTGGGCCCATTCGGTCTTGGTCAGCTCGGCGGCCTGCGCGGTCCGCTCGTCGTCGGTGAACGCCGTCTTGGGCCAGACCACCTCGTGGAGGTCGCGGTCGGCGTTGAGCAGCCCGGCGCGCGCGAGCTCCCACGGCGCCAGTGCCGACTCGAAGAGCTGCGGGATGTCCGCGCCCATACCGACGTACTGGCTGCCCTGGCCGGGAAACAGCAACGCGACGGGGCCGGCCTGCCGGCACGAGTAGTAGTAGCCCTTCGGCGAGCTGAACGCTTGGGCGCCGGGTTCCTGCAGCTTGCCCGCGGCTTCGCCGAGCATGGTCCGCAGGTTCTCCACGCTGTCGGCGACGACGGCCAGCCGGTGCGGGCGGGTGGCGTCGTATGCCGCCTGGGTGCTCTGCGCCAGGTAGCTCAGCATGTCCGGGGAGTCGACCAGGGATGCGGCCAGCTCCGCGGCCTGTGCCGACAGCGCCGCCGCGGAGTCCGCCCCCAGGATGACCAGTTCGGAGTCCCAGGACCGGAAGCGCGGTGCGTGCTTGCCGGCGCCGGTGTACTCCTCGAGGGTGATGTGGAAGTTGGTGCCGCCGAAGCCGAACGCGCTGACCGATGCCCGCCGCGGCACGTTCTGGTCGGCGATCCAGGGCTTGGTCTGCGTCGACAGGTAGAACGGCGACGATTCGATCTCCAGGCCCGGGTTGGGCCGGTCGACCTTGATGGTGGGGGGCAGCACCTTGTGATGCAGTGCCATCACGGTCTTGAACAGGCCGCAGGCGCCCGCTGCGCCCTTGGTGTGACCGACCTGGGACTTGACCGAGCCGACGGCGCACCACTGACGGTCGGCGCGGCCGGACTCGTCGAACACCTGGCGCAGCGCGGAGAACTCGGCGACGTCGCCGGCCTTGGTGCCGGTGCCGTGGGCTTCGACCAGTCCGACCGTCTCCGGTCCGTACCCGGCGGCCTGGTAGGCACGGCGCAGGGCCTTGGCCTGACCGTCGGGGCTCGGGGCGTAGATGCTCTTGGCCCGACCGTCCGAGGAGGTGCCGATGCCGCGGATCACGGCGTAGATGCGGTCGCCGTCGCGTTCCGCGTCGTCCAGGCGCTTGAGCGCCAGCATCGACAGGCCCTCGCCGAGCATAGTCCCGTCGGACTGGTCGGAGAACGGGCGGCAGTCACCAGTGCGTGACAGGGCGGTGACCTTGGCAAAGCACATGAACATGAAGATGTCGTTGAAGGCGTCGACGCCTCCGGCGATCACCATGTCGGCCTCGCGCAGATACAGCTCGTGCAGGGCGATCTCGATCGCCGCCAGGGAGCTGGCGCACGCGGCGTCGACGACGCAGTTCGTGCCGCCCAGGTCGAAGCGGTTGGCGATGCGGCCGGCGATGACGTTGCCGAGCAGGCCCGGGAAGGTGTTCTCCTGCCAGGGGGTGTAACCGGCGGCCACGCTCTCACTGAAGGCGGCCAGCTCGTCGTCGGAGAGCCCGGCGGCGCGCAGTCCCCGCTCCCAGACCGGGCGGTGCAGCCGGCCGCTCATGTAGCCGGACATCTCGGTGCCGCCCGAGGAGCCCAGGACCACGCTGACGCGGTCCCGGTTGATGCTGGAGATGTCGCCGCCGGCGTAGTCCTCCAGAACCTGCTGCGCGACCCTCAGGGCCAGCAGCTGGGCGGTGTCGGTCGCGGGCACCACGTTGGGCGGGATGCCGAAATCCATCGGCGCGAAGTCGACGGGCGGCAAGAACCCGCCGCGGCTGGCGTAGACCTTGTCCGGCGTGCGCGGGTCGGCGTCGAAGTAGTCCTCGACGCGCCAGTGCGACTCCGGCACGTCGGAGAACAGGTCGGCACCCTCGACGATGTTGCGCCAGAACCGCTCGGCCTCGGGAGACCCGGGAAACAGTGCGCTGACGCCGACAACTGCGACAGGTGGGTGTTTGGCTTCCACAGATCTCCTTAACGAGGGCTTTGATGCAAAGCATCGAATGCCTATGTTCTGCCATCAGTGACGTGAGTCACAGGTAGGAGTTCACTGATCGTCCCCGATGGGCAAGCGTTGCCGGGACCCTATCAGAGAGTCGCAGGTCTCACACAGGATGCGTGCTGACCTGGGCCGACGCATAGGCTACAGTCATCTGCCCAAACGTGCCGCTGTTAACCCCACCGGTTGGCCAGCCGGGGAAGCGTCGCATCGGTGGCTGTGCATCACAGAGCCAACGGACGCGGGGCGAAGGCGAAGGCCTTGGCCGGAACAGGCACGCCGCAGGCACGCGCGGCACTGGCGCGGCTCACCTGGGCCGCCCCCTCGAGGAGGTTGAGCGCGACCTGCACCGCCTGGCGGTTCTCGCACGGCTCCAGGTAGCTGCCCGCCACCCAGCTGTTGAAGGCGCCCATGGCCGGGCCGCACCAGATCTGGTAGTCCAGCGCCCGCTCGGGGATGCCGCTGATCGCCCACCGGCTGGACTGCCCCAGGTACCAGCGGAAGACCAGCGCCATCTGATACTTCGGATCCCGTGACGCCAGCTCCAGCACCGCCGGGTCACGCTGCTGCCAGTACCGCTGGGTGTCCTCCCACACCTCGGCGACCGTGGCGCCCAGGATCTTCTCCAGCTCCGGACCGTGCTTGGCGACCACGCTGGCCAGGTCGGGATTGCCGGCGTACCACTCGTAGAGCTTCTTGCCGCGCGGAGCGAACATCGTTCCCCGCTTGAGCACCTGCAGGTTGACGCCCATTTCGAACATGTCGGACGCGGGAGCCATCATCACGTCGGCGATGCCCGCCTTGGCCAGCATGGCGCGCCCGGCGGGAGACAGGCCGGACTCCACGCAGGCCTGGTTGACCGTCCCGGTCAGGACATAGGCCGCACCCATCGCGAAGGCCCCGGCCACCGCCTGCGGGGCGCCCAGGCCGCCGGCGGCGCCCACCCGCACCCTGCGGTGCAGCGGGTGCTGCCGGGCCAGCTCATCGCGAAGCATGACGATTTCGGAGAACAGCGCCGGCAACGGCCGGTTGTCGGTGTGCCCGCCGCTGTCGGACTCGACGGTGATGTCCTCGGCAACCGGCACATACTGGGCCAGTTCGGCTTCCCGTTCGGTCAGCTTTCCGGACGCCACCAGCGCGGAGACCAGCGCCGCCGGCGCCGGTTGCATGAACATGCGCGCCACCTCGGGCCGGGAAACCTTGGCCATCACATGGTTGCGCCGCACGATGTTGCCGGCCGGGTCGGTGTCCAGGCCGGCCAGCGCGCAGTGCACCACCGCGGGCGTCAGCTTCATGAAGGCTGAGGCCTCGATGACGGGCACTCGGCGCTGGATGAACAGTTCCGCGACGCGGGTCTCAAGCGAGACCTCGTTGGGTGAGTGGATCAGGTTGGCGCCCCAGGCCAGGCCCGGCCGGCCGGCCAGGGCGGCCTGGATTTCATCGAGTCCGCGTTCCACCGCTTCGTAGGAGAGCCCGCCCGCGCCGAACATGCCCATCATTCCGGCTTCGGCCATCGCGATGACCAGCGCCGGCGTCGCGATGCCGTTCGCCATGGCTCCGGTCACATAGGGGAAGCGAACCCCGTGCGCCTCGCAGAACTCGCGGTCGCCGAGCCACTCGGGGTAAATCGGAGGCAGTGTTCCCACCAGCGACAATTCCGATTCGCCGGCACCGACAACCGCGCCGTCCAGCGCCAGGCCCAGCATCCCGGTGGCCGTCTCGCGCACCACATGAACGGGGTGGCGCACATTGCCGACGATGTCGGCGATGTCGTCGGGAGCAAATGCCGCCGGCGTGGTGGTGGCGCGCCACCCCAGGGCGGGGCTACCGCCGGGCCCGCTGCGTTGCTCCAGTACGGCGCCAGGTCGCTCGTTCACAGTAGGTTCCTCTCGATCACCGGATTGGATTGCGGGCGGCGCAGAGCTGTCCACGCGCACAAGCCGGGAAAACGATGCGATTTTCTCACGGACCGCTCCCGCGCCGGCGCCTCCCCGCCGCCACTTTCCAGACAAACTAGTTCGTTTGGCATTGTGCTATTCTGGTCCCTACGGGACGCCGGCCTACCAGACTTCCCGCCCGGACCCAGAAAGGACCGCACGCAGATGACCGGTTCCGCCGTGATCGATTCGCCCGAAGAGCTCGCCCAGCGCTCGCCGCGCACCCCCCGGGAGCGGCTGCTGCGGACGGTGCTGTCGGCCACGGCCGACAGCCTCGAACCGGTCATGAGCCTCTATCAGCCCTACGTCGAGGGTCTGGAGAACCTGCCGGCCGATGGACGCTTCCTGCTCGTCGGCAACCACACCCAAGTCGCGGCCGCCGAAATTATCCTGATCCCTTATTTCGTTCGTCAGGCCCTCGGAAAGCAGGTGCGCGCCCTGGCGGACCGCCAGTTCGGCAAGGGCGGCAAGTTCCAGGCGGACCTGTTGGCCGCCTACGGTGCCGTCATCGGGTCTCCCGAGGCCGCCGCCGAACTCATGGCGGCCAATGAGCCGATTCTGGTGTTCCCGGGCGGGGGCCGGGAGATCTCGAAATTCAAAGGCGAGCAGTATCAGCTGCGCTGGGAGAACCGCTACGGGTTCGCCCGGGTTGCCATCGAGCACCAGTACCCGATCGTGACCGCCGCACTCGTCGGCGGGGACGACCTCTACACCAGCATGACCACCCGCGACGGGCTCTACGGCCGGGCCAGCGAGTGGATCAGTCGACGCATGGACGGGCGGCCCGACATGGCCATGCCGCTGCTGCGCGGTGTCGGCCCCACCCTGCTGCCCCGCGCGCAACGGATGTACCTGCGCTTCGGACCGGCGATCAGCACCGCGCGGCCCGCGGACATCAGTCCGGACGCTTGGATCAGTCAGGTCAGAGACGACACCGCCGCCCAGTTGGAGGCCGATCTGCTCGACCTGCAGAACATCCGTGCCGCCGACCCCTACCGTTCGCTCAACCCACTGGCGTGGCGATCAGCTGCTCGGCCGGCATCGTGACCGGGCTCCCTGCACGTCGTCTCGACGGCCCTCGACGCCGCACCGCTGGCTAGGATTCCCTCGATGCGCAACCGAGCGGAATTACGCGACGAGATCTTCGCCGCTGCTCGCGCAGAGTTTGCCCGGTACGGCCTCGCCGGCGCCCGCATCGACCGGGTGGCCAAGGAGGCCCGGGCGAGCAAGGAGCGGCTCTACGCCCACTTCGGGGATAAGGAGAACCTGTTCCGCGAAGTCGTCGCCGCCGACACCGCGCAGTTTCTGGGCGCCGTCGTCCCAAGACCGGAAGCGCTGCCCGAGTTCGTCGGCGACATCTACGATCTCGCCCGCACCCATCCCGAACACATCCGCATGATCACCTGGGCACGGCTGGAGCAGCTTGAACTCATCCCGCCCGACCCCGACAAGTTGCCGGCAATCGGATCCGCCGTCATCGCCGCCGCTCAGGCCGACGGCCACGTCGATCCCCACTGGGATCCCGATGAGCTGCTGGTCATGCTTTTCGGCATCGGGATGGCCTGGGCCACCTGGTTGGACCCCAACGCCGCCACCGACGACGCGGCCACCGTCGCCGCACGCCGGGCCGCCGCTGTCGAAGCCGCCGCCCGACTGATCACCGTGCGCAGCTGAGCTCCCCCGCCCCGGTCGGCGAGCATCGGGTGAGTTGCTCGATCGCCAAATGGGTATAGGGCTCCCGGTACAACGCCGGCGACGGCGCCCCTCAGACCCCAGGAGCACTGCCGTGGCCGAGCCAGCGATGACGCCGTTTCCCCGCCGCCGTTCGGGCCTCGAACAGATCACCGAGGGTCTCGCCGAACTCGACGCCGAGGTGTTCGAGGCGATCGCACATTCGCCGAGCAGACTGCTCGACACCACCATGCCCCCGCTGACCCGCGCCGCCGACCACTCCAAACTGTGGCTGGCGCTGGCCGCAGCCATGTCGGTGGCCGGTGGCCCGGCCACCCAGCGCGCCGCCGCCCGCGGCGTGGTCAGCCTGGCGCTCACCAGCCTGGTGACCAACCAGGTGATCAAACGCATCCAGCCGCGGGAGCGCCCGAACATTCTGTTGGTGCCCCTGCTGCGGCGGGCCCGCCGGCGCCCCCGGTCGAACTCGCTGCCCTCCGGGCACGCGGCGAGCGCGGCGGCGTTCGCCATCGGGGTCGGCCTGGAGAATTCCCTGTTGGGTCTACCGGTGGCCGGGCTGGCCGCGCTGGTCGGGCTGTCCCGGATCGCCACCGGGGCCCACTACCCCGGTGATGTGCTGGCCGGGTTCGGTATCGGCGCCTCGATCGCGGTGCTGGGGGCAAAGCTGGTGCCGCCGATAGCGGCCCCGCCGACACAGCGCGCCACCGCGCTGCGTGTTCCCTGCGCCGGGCGGCCCGACGGAGCCGGCGTGACGTTGGTGGTCAATCCCGAGTCGGGCGGCGGGCGCGCCGCCAAGGTCGCAGCGCAGGTGCGCGAAGCCCTGCCGGCCCTGTCCATCGTCGAGGTGAACTCCTGCGACGACTTGGCGGAGTCGTTGCGGCACGCCGCCGACACCGCGGAGGTGCTCGCGATCGCCGGCGGTGACGGGTCGGTCGCCACAGCCGCTCACGTGGCGGTAGAACGCGACATGCCGCTGGCGGTGTTTCCCGGGGGCACGTTGAACCACTTCGCCCGCGACATCGGCTGCGACACCACCGCCAAAACCATTCGGGCCATCGCCGAGGGCAGCCTCTCACGCGTGGACGTGGTGCGCTTCAACTCCGAAACCACCGTGATCAACACCGCCAGCATCGGCGCCTATCCCAGCTTCGTCCGGCGTCGAGAGCGGTTGCAGGGCAAGCTCGGCAAGCCGATGGCCAGCGCGTACGCCATGCTGATGACGTTGCGCCGCGAGCAGCCCGTACGTATCGCCTTCGACGACCAGACCGTGCAGACGTCGCTGTTCTTTCTCGGCAACTCGTCCTACCAGCCCGACGGCTTCGCCCCGGCGGTGCGGCAACGGATGGACGACGGGTTGTTGGACGTGCGCATCCTGGAAGCCGGGCGCCGATGGTCCACCCTGCGAGTCCTGGGCGCGTTGCTGACCGGCCGGCTGCAGCGCAGCCGGCTCTATCACGAGCTGCGGGTCCCGCAGTTCCGCTTCACCGCCGTCGAGGGACCGGTGCCGATCGCGCATGACGGCGAGGTCGACACCGATTGCAGTCAAGCAGATTTCACCGTCTGCTATCGCGCCCTGCAGGTGTTTCGACCGCTGCCGTCAGCAGGCCGCCGATAGCCGATTCATTTCGGTGGCTGCAGCACTTTCATGGCTGCCCGCAGCACCGGCGCGGGGATCCGGTGCTGCATCGCCAGCGCGCCGGCCGCCGCCCGGGTGCGCAGCGGCGTGCCTCGGCCGAACATCCGGTTCAACGGTCCGCCCGACGGTTCGATCTCGACGTGCAGGGGCGGTGCGCCCACCGACGCGCCCAGCGCTTGAGCTATCACCATCTGCTGAATCTCGCTGGTTCCCTCGAAGATGGTGTACAGCTTGGCGTCTCGGTACCATTTGCCCACCGGGTGGTCGTTGATGTAGCCCCATCCGCCCAGGGTCTGCACGGCGCGCTCGGTGACGCGCACCGCGGTCTCGCTGGCTGCCAGCTTGGCCATCGATCCCTCACCGCGGGAGAATTCGATGCCGCTGGCCGCCATCCATGACGCCCGCCAGGTCAGCAGCCGCGCGGCGTCGACCGCGGTGGCGAGCTCGGCCAGCGGGAAGGCGATGCCCTGGTTGTCGATGATCGGGCCGCCGAAGGCCTGGCGGCGGGTGGCGTAATCGGTCGCGTATTCCAGTGCGGCACGCGCGATCCCGATCGCCTGCGCAGCCACCATCGGCCGGGTCTGCTCGAAGGTGCTCAGGGTCGCCGAGTCTGGCCGCAGCGCCCCGGCGGCGATTTCTCGGGCCCTGGCCAGTTTGTGATCCAGCTTGTCCTGCCCGCCGAGCAGGTTTTCGGCCGGAATACGAACCCCGTCGAACCGCAGTTCGGCGGTGTGGGAGGCCCGGCAACCCAGCTTGTCGAGTTTGCGCACCATTTCCAGACCGGGCACGCCGCCGGGGACGACGAACAAGGCCTGCCCCCGGTGGCCCAGTTCCGGGTCGACGACGGCGTTGACCACATGCACATTGGCGATGCCGCCGTTGCCGATCCACATCTTGTGCCCGTCGATGATCCAGTCGTCGCCGTCGCGGCGCGCCGTGGTGCGCAGATTGCGCACATCACTGCCGCCTTCGGGTTCGGAGATCGCCAGCGCCGCGAGCTTGAGATCTCCTGGCGTACCAAAGCATTCGGGTGCCCACTGCAACATCTGCTCGGGTGTGGCGGCCTGCCCGATCGCCGAAAGCGCCAACGCCGGCATCACGATCGCCAGACCGATCCCGGCGCAGCCCCAGAACAGTTCTTCCATGAACATCGGCAGCGACAGTCCCGTCGCGTCGCCGATCAGATCCCGGTAGAACAGCGGGCTGTAGAAGCCGCGGGTGGCCGCCTCCTGCAGAACCGGCCACGGAAACTCCTGGCGCTGGTCGTAGCCCAGGGCGACCGGCCGGATGACCGACTCGGCGAATTGATGGGCACGGCGCGCCAGATCATGCTGCGCTGCTGTCGGCGTGAGGTCGAAGGCCATAGCGGGGTCCTTGCCGTCCTTGCGGCCAGGTATAGCCGCCCGAAGACCTGGAATTGCCGCCCCGGCGCCCGCTCAAACGCGCCGGCCGGCGTCACCGCGTCAATTCACCGAGGCGACCACGGTGTCGATCTGATTCAGCGCCGAGGTCGCGCCCTCGACGACACCCATGTCCAACACCTTCTGCAGATCCTCGGCGGAGGCATATGTCCCCACGTATGTCGCGCGGGTTCCACCCTCGTGCTCGGTGAAGGTGTAGACGTTCCTGGAGGTCGGCATCTGCGGATCCGGGTTGAAGTCCAGATCGGCGAAGCCGTCGTCGAAGGTGAAGCTCCGCGGCTCGTCGACGGAAATGATCTGCCAGTATCCTGCGTACTTCTCACCGTCCGGGCCGGTCATGAAGTAGTTCGTGCGGCCGCCGGGAGCGAGGTCGTGGTCAACCACGGTCGCGGGAAATGTCGGCGGCCCCCAAACCTTTTCCAGCTGCCGCGGGTCGGCGTAGATCTGCCAGATTCGTTGCACCGGCGCGGCGAAGTCGGCGGTGATGGTCAAGGTCAGGGTCTCGAGGTCGTGTTGGACGTCGATCACAGGCATGGTGCGTGCTCCTAGCTCTCTTCGGATGAGATGAGTTCGTCGATACGCGCGATGCGACCACGCCACACCTGTTCCAACTCGGTGAGCATGGACGCCACCGAGCGCACCGCGGCGACGTCACCGCGGGCCAACTGCTCACGGCCGCTGCGGCGCTTGGTGAGCAGGCCCGACTTCTCCAACACGGCGACGTGTTTTTGCACCGCGGCAAAGCTCATCTCGTAGCTCACCGCGAGTTCCGAAACCGAGTGCTCGCCGGCCAGAACCCGGCGCATGATGTCCCGCCGGGTGCGGTCGGCAAGTGCGTGGAACAGGGCGTCCACCTTGTCGTCGTCGAGCGTGATCACCCGCCAATCGTACAACCATTTGGTTGTACGTTGTCAAGGTCGGCCGATTGAGCCCTGCTCGGATCAGACCAACGGGAACCAGTAGTCGAGAGTGTCCTCGACACCACCCCAGTCGATGCCCATCCAGTCGGTGAAGAAGTCTTCGATCCTGCCGAAGCCGGCATAGACCATTTCCACGATCGAGTTGAACATGCTGACCCACCAGCCGCTGTCGATCAACCCGTTGCCCAACGCGGTGATCCAGGCGCTGAACTGGTCGATGTCACCGGAGATGCCGATGTTGGTGATCAAGCCGTCGGCGGTGGCCGTATGGTCGGCGACCTGTTCGGGGGTGAGCCCCAGATACATGACGTGTCCCCAGAACGTACCGAGGATGGAGGTGGACGTGTAGTCGTCGACGGGGTCACCGGGGAAGCTGTAGA
>NZ_JRMK01000122.1:0-11509 GCF_000972925.1 Mycobacterium sp. UM_Kg1
CCCAGGCGGTGTCGCCGACCACCCGCGGCCAGAAGTAGCGCAGTTGCCGGCGAGCGGCCGCGTGGAAGGTCAGCGCCTGCACTCCGGCGACCCCGGCAGCCGCTCCCCCGCCGGCCGCCGCGCCCAGCGCACGCAGCCGTGACCGCATCTCGCCGGCGGCGCGCTGGGTGAAGGTCACCGCCAGCACCTGGCTGGGTGCGACGTGACCGGCGGCGACCAGCTGGGCGATCCGGTGGGTGATGGTGCGGGTCTTGCCGGTCCCGGCCCCGGCGAGCACGCACACCGGGCCGCGGGGCGCCAGCACCGCAGCGCGCTGCTCCTCGTCCAGGCCGGCGATGAGCGCATGCATGGCGTCCATCTTGGCAGGCACCTCCGACGGCCTCTGACGCCGATTCGAGGAATCCCTACCCGACCGACTACGTTTGGACAGTTATGAACCAGCTCGTGATGTACACCACCCGGTGGTGCGGCTATTGCCGGCAGCTCAAAGCGGCGCTGAAAAAGCTCGAGATCCCCTACGAGGAGATCGACATCGAGCTCGACCCCACCGCCGCGGAGTTCGTCGCCTCGGCCAACGGGGGTAACCGCACGGTGCCCACGTTGCGCTTCGCCGACGGCTCCACGCTGACCAACCCCACCGGACGTGAGGTCAAAGCGAAGCTGGAAAGCCTCGCCGGCTAGGACCGGGGCGGCTCAGCCCGATTCGGCCCACGATTCGATGATCGTCCGGGCGATCGAGATCGAGCCGGGCAGTAGCAGTTTCGCATTCGGATCGCCGCTGTTCCAGGCACCGGCCGACAGCGCTGCCCGCACCTCGTCGCGGGTGAACCACGCCGCCTCGGTGATCTCGCCGTCGCTGTAGGCAAAGGTCTGTCCCGGGTCGGCGACGGCGTGGAAGCCGACCATGAGCGAGCGGGGGAACGGCCACGGCTGGCTGCCCAGGTAACGCACGTCGCGAACCGTCAGCCCGACCTCTTCGTGGACTTCGCGGACCACGCAGGCCTCGAAGGACTCGCCCGCTTCGACGAACCCGGCCAGCAGCGAGAACATCCGCAGCGGCCAGTTGTGTTGCCGGGCCAGCACGACCCGGTCGGCCCCGTCGTGCACCAGACAGATCACCGCGGGATCGATTCTGGGGAACTCCTCGGCGCCGGTGATCGGGTTGACCCGCGCCCATCCCCCGCGCGTCGGCTTGGTCGGTGTGCCGTCGACCGGCGAAAACGTGGCATTGTCATGCCAATTCAGCAACGCGATCGCCGACGACACCAGCTGGGCGCTGACGTCGTCGATGACGTCGCCCACGGCACGGATGTCCAGCACCGAGACGTCGGCCCCGGGCGGGGCCTGCAGCGCAGCACGCACGGCCCAGACGTGCCGGCCGTCGGCGATGCGGCCCAGAAACACCGCATCCGGTGGTGGGGTGTCGCCCAGCTCTGCTGCCTGCTGCAGCACCGCCCGTCCGTCGGCGACCAGAACCTGATTGCGGCGGTCGACCCGCAGCAGCGCGGCCTGCTGCCATCCGGCGGCGGCCGCGTCGGTGTCGGTGCGCAACTGGTCGGCGCGGTCGGCCCCGATCCGCGACAGCAGGGGTACCTGGCGCAGCTCAAAAGTGCCCATCATCGCTCCCCGTGCCGCGCCGGCACCGGCACGCGGGTGGTCCCGTCGGCCGGCTTGGCCGCGCTTGCGTCGGTCACTGGTTGCTCACCGTACGCACGTAGAGCAACCGGTCGCCGGCCTCGATCACATCCACCTCCGGGGTATCCAGGCGCAGCAGACGCCCGTCGCGGACCACGGCCAGCACGATCTCGGTGAGGTGCTTGGCCGAGCCTCCGACCTCTTTCTGCTCCACCGGCCGTTCGGCGATGGCATAGCCGGCGTCGGGGGTCAGCAGGTCTTCGATGATCTCGACCACGTTGGGCGTGGTGGTTGCGATACCGAGCAGCCGTCCGGCGGTCTCCGAGGACACCACCACCGAGTTGGCCCCGGACTGCTCCAGCAGGTGCTGGTTCTCGGCCTCCCGGATCGCCGCGACGATGGTGGCCTGCGGCGCGATCTCCCGGGCCGTCAGGGTGACCAGCGCCGCGGTGGCGTCCGAACCGGTGGCCACCACGATCGCCGCCGCGCGCTGAGCGCTGGCCAGCCGCAGCACATCCGACCTGGTCGCGTCGCCGTCGACGGTCACCAGCCCGGCGCTCTTGGCGCGGTCGAGCACCGCGCGGTCGCTGTCCACCACGACGATGTCGCTGGGGGTGGTCTCGTCGTCGCCGAGCATCGCGGCGATCGCGGTCTTGCCCTTGGTGCCGTACCCGATGACGATGGTGTGGTCGCGCACTTTTCTCCTCCATCGCTGAATGCGGAATGCCTGCTGCGACGTCTCGGTGAACGCCTCCACGGTCGTTCCGACCAGCAGGATCAGGAAGGCGATCCGCAGCGGGGTGATGACCAAGACGTTGATCATGCGGGCGAACTCGGTGATGGGCGTGATGTCGCCGTAGCCGGTCGTCGACAGGGTCACCGCCGAGTAGTAGAGGCAGTCCAGGAAGGTCAACCGGTCGCCTTGGACGTCCTGGTAGCCGTCGCGGTCGACGTAGACGAGCAGCGTGGACGCCAGCAGCGCCGCCAGGGCAATGGCGGTGCGCCGGTAGACGATGCGGCCAGGACTGGATCGCCCCTGGGGGATGCGCAGGACGCCGACGAGGGCGTGGCTGGGCTGGGCGGTCAGCGTCTCATCGAGACGACGCAGCCGCCGCCAGCTAGCTCCCGCCACGGTGGGCGGTCATCGGTCGCACCTGACGCACGGACCCACTGTAGCCACCCGCGCCGTCAGTCGGTGAGCAGCGCGGCCAGCTCGGCCAGTTCGGGCAGATCGTCGGCCACGACGGTGGTCCCGGACCGCACGTAGTGGAAGGCAGCCCGCACCTGAGCTTCCGGGCAGCCGGTCAATGCGGCCCAGGCCAGCCGGTAGACACCAAGCTGGACCGCGGCATGCCGGCGCGCTTCCGGCCCGTCCGGGGCAGCACCGGTTTTCCAATCCACCACGGTGACACCGCCGTCCGCGTCGGCAAAGACCGCGTCGATCCGGCCGCGCACCACGCGGCTGCCGATGGCCATCTCGAAGGGCACCTCCACGGCGACCGGGCTGCGGGCAGCCCACGGCGAGTCCAGGAAGGCCGCCTGCAGGCGGGCCAGCTCCTGCGCATCGGCACGGGTGGTGTCGGCGTCGGCCGCACCGGGCAGGTCCTCCAATTCGAAGAGCCGCTCGGCCCCGAAGAGCCGCTGCACCCAGTCGTGGAACGCGGTGCCCAACAAGGCATGCGGGTCGGGTCTGGTGGGCAGTCGCCGACTCAGGCGCTGCCCCGCCCCGGCCGGGTCGCGGCTCAACTCGACCAGGCCGCTCACCGAAAGCTGGCCGGGCAGGACCGCGGCGCGTGGCGTCGCCGCCGCCGACCGCTCCGCCAGCAGCGCCTCGACGTCGGCGGCCCAGGGGCTGTCCGGAGCCGAGTCGTCCTGAGGGTCGCCGTCCCGCAACGCCGCGGCGACCAGAGCCGCACCGCGCTCGACGCCGCCCCGCCGGCCGGCCAATGGGTCCGCCGGCCAGATTCCCTCGGCATCGGTGGCGGACAACGGGTTCTGCTCGCCCGCGGCCGGTTCCTGCGCCCAGTGCTCGATGACCCCGCAGGGTGCATCGGCAACAGCCGATTCATCGATCACCGCCTTGATCTCATCGAGGAAGGCCGACGGGCCGCGTGGCTTCGCGTCGCCCCTGCCCCAGTGGTGACCGGAGACCAGCAAGGTGTCCTCGGCCCGGGTGACGGCAACGTAGAGCAACCGGCGCTCTTCATCGACCCGTCGCTGGTCCAGGCGGCGCCGATGTTCGGAGATGGCGTCGGTCAGCTGCTTACGGTGGGTCACCGCGCCGATGTCGAGAAGCGGGACGCCTTCGACGATCTCGGCGCCGGGCTGGGCCCGATCGCCGCGCAGCAGCGGCGGCAGCTCGCCGGCGTCGGACAGCCAGCTGCGGCGCGAGGCGGTCGAGGGAAACACCCGTGTCACCAGGTGCGGAACCGCGACCACCTGCCATTCCAGCCCCTTGGCCGCATGCACGGTGAGGATCTGAACGCGGTCGGCGGCCACCACCGGCGCAGCCGGGGCCAGCCCGTTCTCCACGACCGCTGCCGCGTCCAGGTAGGCGAGCAGCCCCGCCAGTGCACCGCCGCCTCCGGTGCCAGGCCCCCAGGACGGCAGCCCGCCCT
The DNA here is from genome assembly GCF_000972925.1 of Mycobacterium sp. UM_Kg1. NCBI lineage: Bacteria > Bacillati > Actinomycetota > Actinomycetes > Mycobacteriales > Mycobacteriaceae > Mycobacterium > Mycobacterium sp. UM_Kg1. Next base: position 4,254 of record NZ_JRMK01000122.1, read on the forward strand.
GCCCGGCGGGGCCCGGCTTGGCCATCGCCTCGGCGTAACCGGCCACCACGTCGGCGAAGGCGTCCAGCTGTTCGGTGCCGGATGCCCCCGCCGCCACCGGCTGCGCGGCGATCACCTCGCAGTCCAGGCCGAGCACCCGGCGTACCTCGGCCACCAAGTCGGGCAGCGGATGCCACAGATGGCTGCGCAGCACCGTCAGCTCCTCGGCGAGCGCGATGATGCGCCGGTATCCGGTGGCCGAATAGCGTTGCGCCGGACCCGGATCGGCGAGGGCGTCGGCCAGACAGGGGGCGTCGACGTCGGGGCCGGCGCCGGCGGCGATCTCCGCGGCCGAGGCCGGTGCCGTGGCCGCGTCGGGGCGGGACAGCTCGGCGGCACGCCGCCACAGGGCGGCGATATCGGCGGCACCGAGTCGCCAGCGCGGTCCGCTCAGCACGCGCAGTGCCGCCGCGCCAGCAGTCGGTTCCTGGATCAGCCGCAGCATCGCGACCAGGTCGGCCACCTCCGGTATCGACAGCAGGCCCGCCAGTCCCACCACTTCCACCGGGACGCCGCGGGCCCGGATCGCCTCGGCCAGCGGCGCGGCATCGGCGTTGCGGCGCACCAGCACCGCGGCGGTGGGCGGGGCCACGCCCTCGGCGGCGGCTTCGCGGTAGCGCTGTTGCAGGGCATCGGCGACCCACTGCACTTCAGTGGCCACATCACCGAGAAGGGCGACCCGTACGTCTCCGGGCGGGGCCGCCGGGCGGGGCCGTAGCGACTGCACCGTCACCGAGCGCCGGCGGGCCTCCTGGGATATCTCGTTGGCCAGGTGCAGTACCTCGGGTGGGTTGCGCCAGCTGGTCCGCAGTTCCAGGGTGGGCGCCGGGCTGCCGTCGGAGAGCGGGAAGTCGGTGGCGAATCGGGGCAGGTTGGTGGCCGAGGCGCCCCGCCAGCCGTAGATCGACTGGATGGGGTCGCCCACGGCGGTCAGGGCAAGGTCGTCGTCGGCGCCGCCCCCGAACAGCGACGACAGTGCGATGCGCTGGGCGTGCCCGGTGTCCTGGTATTCGTCGAGCAGCACCACCCGGTAGGTGGCGCGCAGCCGGGCGCCGACCGTCTCGTTGGACTGCGCCAGGCGAGCGGCGGTGGACATCTGCGCGCCGAAGTCCATGGCTCGTTCGGCGCGCATGCGCTGGTGCAGTGCGTCGATCAACGGCACCAGCTCGGCCCGCTCGGTCTGGATGTCGAGCATCTTCAGCAGCGTTTGGTTGGGTTCGGCTCGCTGGCGCGGGCCGGGAGGCAGGGTGTGCACCAGCCGCTCGAGCTCCCCATGGGTGTGGCGCAGGGCGTCGGTGTCCACCAGGTGTTCGGCCAGCTGGCCGGCCAGCCGCAACACCATGGCCGTGACCGCGGCGGGATCCCGATCGGTGCGCAGTTCCCCCGGATAGCGGCTGACCACGTCGAAGGCCATCTGCCACAACCCCGTCTCGGTGAGCAACCGGGTGTCGGGCTCGATGCCGAGCAGCAGTCCGTGTTCGCGCAGCAGTGCTCCGGCGAAGGCGTGGTAGGTGCTCACGACGGGCGCAGCGGCACCGTCTGCTGTCGTGCCGGGCTCGGTGGGCATCAGTCCCGCACCGGCCAGCCGCGCCAGCCGGGAGCGGACCCGGCGAAGCAGCTGTCCGGCGGCCTTGCGGGTGAAGGTCAGCCCCAGTACCTGGCCGGGTTCGGCGTAGCCGTTGGCGACCAGCCACACCACCCGGGCAGCCATCGTCTCGGTCTTGCCGGCGCCCGCGCCGGCGATCACCACCAGGGGGCCCGGCGGCGCGGCGATCACGGCGGCCTGTTCCTCGGTGGGCTGGTGCAGTCCGAGCGCGGCCGCCAATTCGCCGGGCTCGTAGCGGGTTGTCATGCGCCGCAACCTCCGTCGTGGGCCGGGCAGATCGGCCGGACCGGACAGTGCCGGCACCCGTCGTTGACCCGGGCGGTGAACGTCGGCCCGGCGGTGGCCGCAGCCGCCTGCGCGATGCGCTCGCGCCATTGGCCGCCGGTTTCGGGGGTCAGCGGGTCCTGCTCGCGCTCGGTGGCTCCCGCCGCCCCGGGTTTGGCCGGATAAATCAGCCGCGCTCCGCCGGGCTGCTCGTCCGGCCCGATCAGACCGGCTTCCACGGCCAGCTGATAGACGGCAAGCTGCGCGTGTTGTTGTGCGTCGTCCTTGCCCGCCGGGGTCTTGGCGGTCTTGACGTCGATGACCACCAGCCGCCCGGCGGCGTCGCGCTCGACCCGGTCGATGCGGCCGCGCAACCGCACGCCGTCGCCGGCGTCGATCACGCCGTCGAAGGCCACCTCGGTTCCGACTTCGGTGAGTTCGCCCCGGGTCTGGGCTTGCCACTGCAGGAACGTCTCGATCATGGCGCGATGCCGGTCGTGTTCGTTTTCCGAGTACCACGGCGAGGCGAACGGGAGCTCCTGCCAGGCCCGGTCCAGCTCGGCGAGCAGCTGGTGCGGACTGTCGGCGGATTGCGCGACCAGAGCGTGGATCATCGATCCGATCGTGGAACGCAGATCGCGGCCGTCGGTGCCGCCGTGGCGTTCGGCCATCCAGCGCAGCGGACAGTCCAGCAGGCTCTGCAGAGCCGAGGGCGACAGCGTGACCGGGCCGGCACCCGGTTGCCGTAGCGGCTCCGCTGTGCTCACCGGCGCCAGGCCATGCCAGCTCTGCGGGTCCGCGCCGGGCACACCTGCCCTGGCGAGTCTCGCCAATTGCCTTGCCGCGTCGGCTCGTTCGGCATCGCTGACGATGTCTTCCGGCGCGCAGACCACGGCACGCAATCGGCCCACCAGTCCCGCGGCGGACAGCAACGGCGGCGCCAGGACCGGCGATGCCGGCGACGCCGGGCCCTCCGCGGTGGCGCAGGCCGCCAGTTCGGTGAAGAACTCCGATGGGATCTGTTCCTCGTCGCCGCCGTCGCCGTCGCCGTCGACGGCGGTGATCACCAGCCGGCGCCGCGCCCGGCCCAGGGCGGACACCAGCAGCCGCCGCTCCTCGGCAAGCAGCGGGGCCCGGGCCGAGACCTCTTCGCCGAACCCGTGCAGGGTGTCCAGGAGGCGTTGGGTGCCCAGCACGCCGCCACGCGGAACGGTGTTGGGCCACAGGCCTTCCTGCACACCGGCGATGACCACCAGATCCCATTCGCGGCCAAGCGCGGCATGCGCGCTGAGCACGGCGACGGCCTCCATACCTGCCGCGGGAGTGTCGGTCCGCGGTGCGGCCAGCTGCATGGCCGTGACGTATTCGACGAGCCCGGCCACGGTGGCGCCCGCGGTGCGCGCCACGTGCTGCTCGGCGAGCTCGAACAGGGCGGTCACCGCCGCTAGATCGCGGTCGGCCTGTGCACCGGCCGGGCCGCCGCGCGCGACCGCCGCCAGCCAGCGTTGCTGCAGTCCCGACCGATTCCACGCCTGCCACAGCGTGTGGTGTGGGTCGCGGCCCTCGCCGTGGCTGCGGGCCGCGGCCGCCAGCACCGCACGAACCCGGCGCAGCGCGCGGCTCTGCGCGGCCGGCAGCTCGCCGGGCGGCCCGGCCAGCACCGCCGCCAGGCGGTCGTCGGGGTCGGCCGGCGCATCCGGGCGGGCCGTACTGCGGCGCAACGTGCGCTGCAGCTGGCGCAGTGAGATCGGGTCCACCCGCCCGATGGGCCCGCTGAGCAGACTCAGGGCGCGGGAACCGTTCACACCGTCGGCGGTGCACTGCAGCACGGTGATCAGTGCCGCCACCGCCGGCTGCTGGGCAAGCAATGCGCCGCTGGCCGGCACCGTGACCGGGATGCCCGCGGCTGCCAGGGTGCGCGGCAGCCGCATGGCCGCCCGCGGCACCGACCGCACGATCACCGCCATCTGCGACCAGGGCACGCCGTCGATCAGGTGGGCGCGCCGCAGAATGTCGGCGATCAGCGTCGCCTCGGCCTGGCCGGTGCCAGCGGTGTGCACACTCACCGCCCCGGCGTCGGGCCCCGTGCCCTGCAGCCCGCGGTGCGCGCCGGCGCCGGGCAGTCGCCCGGTTACGGCGCGCACCGTCCGGGCCACCGCCGGGGCGCATCGGTAGGAGGTCGTCAGCGCCACCATCGGGAGCTGAGCCCCGCCAGGTTGTAGGTCGTCGGCTAACAAGACGGTGGGCTCGGCACCCCGGAATCCGAACACCGCCTGATCCGGGTCACCGGCGATCACCGTCCGCTGCACGCCGGCGGCGAGCACCCGCACCAGCCGGGCCGCCTGCGGGTCGAGTTGCTGCGCGTCGTCGACCAGCAGCAACCGGATCCGGCTGCGCTCCTCGATGAGCAGGTCGGGGTCCGCGGCGAGGGCCTCCAGCGCCGCCCCGACCAGTTCCGCCGCTCCCAGCGCCGGCGTGGTGGCCTGCGGCGCCGCGGTACCGACCGCGGCCCGCAGCAGCATCACCTGCTCATACTGCTGGGCGAAGCGGCCCGCGGCGCTCCACTCCGGGCGGCGGAACCGCCGGCCCAGTCGGGTCAGATCCGCCGGGTCCACGCCCCGTTCGGCGCAGCGCGCCATCAGGTCCCGTAATTCGGTGGCGAAGCCGTCGGTGGCCAGGGCGGCATGCAACGACGGCGGCCAGGCCCCGGCGCCGTCGCCGGCGAGCAGTTCGCGGATCGCACTGTCCTGTTCGGCCCCGGTGACCAGCCGCGGTGGCGCGGCCTCTGCCCGTTTCGCGGCGCGTCGCAGCACCGCGAAGGCGTAGCCGTGCACGGTGCGCACCAGCGGTTCCCGGATGGCCCGGCTGGCCACCGGCCCCCCGGCGGCCAGCAGCGCCGCGGTCATCGCCCCCCGGTCGCTGGCGGGAAGCCGGCCCGAGCCGGTCAGCAGCAGCACCGAATTCGGGTCGGCGCCCGCGGCGACGTGCGCGGTGGCCACCTCCACGAGCAGGCTGGTCTTGCCGGTCCCGGGTCCGCCGAGCACCCGCAGGACGCCACGCGCACCCGGATCCAGCGCCGCGGCGACCTGCGCGGCATCGGATCCCCAGTGCTGTGGCATGCCGCTATGAGAGCACTGCCCTCTGACAAGTGCGGGCGCGGCTGGCACCATCGACGGGTGAATCCCGATCATCGACTCCATGTGCACCGCTACGGCCCGGCCGGTCCGGTGGGGCTGCTGGCGGTCCACGGCTTGACCGGTCACGGGGCGCGCTGGCGACATGTGGCCGCGCATCTTCCCGACGTCGCCATCGCCGCGCCGGACCTGATCGGCCATGGGCATTCGTCATGGGCCGCCCCGTGGAGCATCGACGCCAACGTCGCCGCGCTGGCGGCACTGCTGGAGGGCACCGCCGCCGGCCCGGTTCCGGTGGTGGCGCATTCCTTCGGCGGTGCGATAGCGCTGCAGCTGGCCGCGGCACGGCCCGACCTGGTCGACACGCTGACCCTGCTGGACCCCGCGGTCGGCCTCGACGGTGAGTGGATGGCGGCGATCGCGGCCGCGATGCTGGCCTCGCCCGACTACCCCGATCCCGCCGAGGCGCGCGCCGAGAAGGAGCACGGCGCGTGGGCCGATGTGGATCCCGTGCGCCTCGATGACGAACTCGATGCGCACCTGATCACGCTGCCGGGCGGCCGCGTCGGCTGGCGGATCAGCGTTCCCGCGGTGATGGCCTATTGGAGCGAGCTGGCCCGCCCCGTCGTGGTTCCCCCGGCTACGCCGACCACGCTGGTGCGGGCCACCCGCACCTCGCCGCAGTACGTCCAACAGCCCTTGATCGATGCGTTGCGGGAGCGGCCGGGCGCGAAGTTCGCGCTGGTGGACTTCGACTGCAATCACATGGTGGACCAGGCCCGCCCTGCCGAGGCCGCCGCCGTGATCCGCGCCCAGCTGGCGCGCCGCTAGGAGGCCGGGCCGTGGCGGTCACCGACGACCAGGTCGAGCTGGTACGGGCGCTGATCGCCGGCGTGCCGGCCGGCCGCGTCACCACCTACGGCGACGTTGCCTGCGCGGCGGGGCTTTCCAGTCCCCGCATCGTGGGCTGGATTCTGCGGACCGACGGCGCCGACCTGCCCTGGCACCGGGTGGTTCCGGCGTCGGGCCGGCCGTCGGCGCCCCGCAGCGCCGAACAGCTGGAACGTCTTCGCTATGAAGGAGTGCCGGCCGTGGACGGCAAAGTCGATCTGCGTGCGCTGCGACATCGGTTCTGACGGCGCCACTTTCACCGAGCGTGCACTCAGGGCGTAAATCTGGCCGAAATCCCGACCTGAGTACACGTTCGGCGCGGGCGGCCGAACGCTACAGCACCAGGCGCACCAGCGCCGCGGTGCGCGCCAATCCTGGGAACGCCTCCTCGGTCGAGCGCGGATGCAGCGCATGGACGGCAAGGCGGAACATCAACGCGCGCAGCAGCATCTGCGGCCACTCGGGCAGGGTCTCCCAGCGCTCGATCAGCCCGTCGTCGGCATCGCCCCACGACAGGGCATCGACCACCACGACCCCGGCCGCCCACGACGCCGGGCGCCAGTAGGGGGTGATGTCGGTGACGCCGGGAGCCGCTGCGCCGGAGAACAGCACCGTTCCGTACAGGTCCCCGTGGACCAACTGGCTGGGGCTCTTGGTGGGTTTGCGCAAGGTGGCCAGCTGGTTGATCAGATCGATCGACCGCTGACCGTCCACCGAACCCGGGGCCAGCCGGGCCCCGCCCTGCAGCGAGGCGAACGGCCGCTCCTCCCAGGCCGCCCGGTCCGCCGCGATGAACACGTCGACGTCGGCCCACGGCGCCACCGGCGCCTGGGTCAAAAAGCGCGGCCGCTCCAGCGTCGAGGTGGCCTCATGCAGCCGAACCGCCGCCGACACCACCTCGTCGTGGCGGGGCTCGGGGGTGCCGGCGACATAGGTGTCGGCCCGCCACCCCGACACCACATAGCGCCCATCGGTGGAACGCACCGGGCGGGCCAGCCGGATACCGTCGGCGAACAGGGTCTCGCGCACCTTCGCCGACCACGCCGCCCGGGCATGGTCGGCGACCATCGACAGCACCACTTCACCGCACTTCCAGCCGTTCTCCCAGCCGGCCCCCAGCGGTGCGGGGTCGATGTTGCGAATCCCGAACGTCGCCAGCACATGTTCGGGCGGCGGCTCAACGGTCACGCGATCAGACTAACCGCGGTGATCGCAAGCGCGGCGGAGCCGAGCGCGGCGGGTCACCGCCATTAGTCACGGTGATCGCAAGCGCGGCGGAGCCGAGCGCGGCGGGTCACCGCCATTAGTCACGGTGATCGCAA
>NZ_JRMK01000123.1:0-11461 GCF_000972925.1 Mycobacterium sp. UM_Kg1
CCCGCCAGCCGCGTACCTAACCTCTCAGGTCAGTACACCTAGCCGCGCCCGTCTGCGCCCACCACCCGCACAGCCGGGCCGCCGGCAAAGCCCGGAGCCGTCCGAATGCCCTTCACCGGCCTGTTCTGGCCGCTATAACAGAACGGGCACGCGGCAGGGAGCGAGGGCAGTATGGGGTTCATCAAACCGTCGGTACCCGACGTCGACCCCGCAACGTGGCGCGACACCCCGTGGCCGACCCGGATCCAGGTCTGCAGCAGGCACTGGGCCGAACAGGGTTTCGGCACCCCCTCGGGGGTCTACCTGATCTACCTGCTCAAGATCGCGGCGTACGCCGCGGGCGCGGCGGCGGTCATCGCCCTGACCCCGGGCCTGGGCGGTCCGGGCCGCATCGCCGACTGGTGGACGCAGCCGATCGTCTACCAGAAGCTCGTCGTCTTCAGCCTGCTGTTCGAGATCCTGGGCCTGGGCTGCGGATCCGGCCCGCTGACCGCCCGGTTCTGGCCACCTATCGGCGGCATCCTGTACTGGTTGCGGCCCAACACAATCCGGCTACCGCCCTGGCCGGGCAAGGTGCCGTTGACTCGCGGCGACACCCGCACCGTGGTCGACATCGCACTGTATGCCGCCGTGTTGGGCTGCGGTGTCTGGGCACTGCTGTCACCGGGACAGGGCGACCCCGCGCCGGTGGGTCTGCTGGACCCGAGGGTGGTGGCGCCGACGGTCGTGGCCCTGGTGCTGCTGGGCCTGCGGGACAAGACGATCTTTCTGGCCGCGCGTGCCGAGCACTATGGCCTGACGCTGCTGGTCTTCTTCTTCCCCTACGTCGACCAGATGGCCGCGTTCAAACTCATCATCCTCGGGCTGTGGTGGGGTGCGGCCACCTCCAAGCTCAACCACCATTTTCCCTACGTGGTCGCGGTGATGACGAGCAACAACGCCCTGCTGCGCGCGAAGGTCTTCACCGGCCTCAAGCACCTGATGTACCGGGATCACGTCAATGACCTGCGGCCCACCCGGATACCGCAGCTGATGGCACACGTCGGCGGCACGACTGCCGAATTCGTCGTCCCCGCGCTCCTGGTACTCGTCGTCGGCGATCACCCGTGGCGGTGGTTCTTGATCGCGTTCATGGTGATCTTTCACCTCAACATCCTGTCCAACCTCCCGATGGGAGTCCCGTTGGAATGGAATGTGTTCTTCCTCTTCTCGCTGTTCTTCCTGTTCGGCCAGCACCCCGAGATCAGCGTCTTCGACCTGCGATCGCCGCTGTTGATGGCGATTCTGTTCACCGGGCTGGTGGTGATCCCGGTGGCCGGGAACATGTTTCCGCAGCAGATCTCCTTCCTGCCGGCGATGCGGTACTACGCCGGGAACTGGGCGTCCAGCTTCTGGTGCTTCCGCGCCGGTACCGAGGATGCCGTGGAGGCCAACGTCGTCAAGAGCTCGGCGCTGGTCATCAGCCAGTTGGCGAAGTTCTACGACCAGTCCACCGCCGACCTGGTGGCCGACAAGGTCCCGGGCGCATTCCGCGCCATGCACCTGCAAGGCCGTGCCCTCAACGGCCTGCTGCCCCGCGCGGTCGACAACGTGGCCGACTACAACATCCGCGACGGCGAGATCATCGCCGGCCCGCTGATCGGCTGGAACTTCGGTGAGGGCCACCTGCACAACGAGCAGCTGCTCGCGGCGGTGCAGCGCCGTTGCCGATTCGCCGAGGGCGACCTGCGCGTGATCGTGCTCGAAGGCCAGCCCATCCATCGGCGCGAGCAGGCTTACCGGATCGTCGACGCCAAGTCCGGGCTGATCGAGGCGGGGTATGTGGCTGTGGCCGACATGTTGTCCCGTCAACCATGGCCCGAAGCCGGCGACGAGCTCCCGGTGCGGACCGTCACCCGATAGTTGCGTCCGGTCTCCGCGGCGAGCCGCCGCCAGCGCCGCTTTCCTTCGATGCGATGGTCCGCGCCTGGGTGCGCCACAACATCGAAGAGGTCGGTCAGCTCGAGCATCTGCTTCCGCAACCGGCGGGCGTAGGGTAGGGCGGCGCCCGCACGCTGAGCCACGTGCGCGGGGCCCGCGGGCCGCCCACTAGGCTGGCCCCGGAAGCACATCGGTCGGCTTAAAGACACAAGGAGAGCGCAGTGACGGTCCGGGTAGGCGTGAACGGCTTCGGCCGCATCGGGCGGAACTTCTTCAGGGCATTGGACGCACAGAAGGCCCTGGGCAACAACACCGACATCGAGATCGTCGCGGTCAACGACCTCACCGACAACGCCACCCTGGCGCACCTGCTGAAGTTCGACTCCATCCTGGGCCGGCTGCCCTACGAGGTCAGCCTCGAGGGCGACGACACCATCGTCGTCGGCGACACCAAGATCAAGGCGCTGGCGGTCAAGGAAGGGCCGGCCGCCCTGCCGTGGGGCGACCTGGGCGTCGACGTCGTCGTCGAGTCCACCGGCATCTTCACCAACGCCGCCAAGGCCAAGGGTCACCTGGACGCCGGCGCCAAGAAAGTCATCATCTCCGCGCCGGCCACCGACGAGGACATCACCATCGTGCTGGGCGTCAACGACGACAAGTACGACGGCAGCCAGAACATCATCTCCAACGCCTCGTGCACCACGAACTGCCTCGGACCGCTGGCCAAGGTGCTCAACGACGAGTTCGGCATCGTCAAGGGCCTGATGACCACCATCCACGCCTACACCCAGGACCAGAACCTGCAGGACGGCCCGCACAGCGACCTGCGTCGCGCCCGCGCCGCCGCGATCAACATCGTGCCCACCGGTACCGGTGCCGCCAAGGCGATCGGCCTGGTGCTGCCCGAGCTCAAGGGCAAGCTGGACGGCTACGCACTGCGGGTGCCGATCCCCACCGGCTCGGTCACCGACCTGACCGCCGAACTGAGCAAGTCGGCATCGGTCGAAGACATCAACGCCGCCATGAAGGCCGCCGCAGAGGGCCCGATGAAGGGCATCCTGAAGTACTACGACGCGCCGATCGTCTCCAGCGACATCGTCACCGACCCGCACTCGTCGCTCTACGACGCCGGGCTGACCAAGGTCATCGACAACCAGGCCAAGGTAGTCTCCTGGTACGACAACGAGTGGGGCTACTCCAACCGTCTGGTCGACCTGATCGCCCTCGTCGGCAAGTCCCTGTAACGCGATCGTGGCCGTCAAGTCAGTCGAAGACCTGATCGCCGAGGGAGTGGCAGGTCGGGGCGTGCTGGTGCGCTCCGACCTGAACGTCCCGCTCGACGACGGAACGATCACCGACCTGGGCCGGATCACCGCCTCGGTGCCTACGCTGCGCGCGCTGGTCGACGCCGGCGCCAAGGTCGTGGTGACCGCGCACCTGGGGCGGCCCAAAGGCGGGCCGGACCCCAAGTTGTCGCTGGCGCCGGTCGCGGCCGCGCTCAGCGAGCAGTTGGGCCGGCACGTCCAGCTCGCCGGTGATGTGGTCGGAACCGACGCCCTGGCCCGCGCCGAAGGTTTGACCGACGGCGACGTGCTGCTGCTGGAGAACATCCGCTTCGATCCGCGCGAGACCAGCAAGGACGACGGCGAGCGGCTGGCTCTGGCCCGGGAACTGGCCGAGCTGGTCGCCGCGCCGGACGGCTCGCCGGGGGCCTTTGTCTCCGACGGGTTCGGCGTGGTGCACCGCAAGCAGGCCTCGGTCTACGACATCGCCACGCTGCTGCCGGCCTACGCGGGGACGCTGGTCGCCGCGGAGATCCAGGTGTTGCAACAGCTGACCGAGTCGACCGAGCGGCCCTATGCCGTGGTGCTGGGCGGATCGAAGGTCTCCGACAAGCTGGGCGTGATCAAGTCGCTGGCGACCAAGGCCGACTCCATCGTGATCGGCGGCGGCATGTGCTTCACCTTCCTGGCGGCCCAAGGCCGACAGGTCGGCACCTCGCTGCTGGAGCCCGACATGGTGGACACCTGCCGGCAACTGCTCGACGACTACGCCGACGTCCTGCGGTTGCCGGTGGACATCGTGGTCGCCGACAAGTTCGACGCCGCCGCCACCGGCGAGGTGGTGGCCGCGGACGCCATCCCGGACGGCAAGATGGGCCTGGACATCGGTCCGGGTTCGGTGGAGCGGTTCGCCGCCCTGCTGGGCAACGCCAAGACCATCTTCTGGAACGGGCCGATGGGCGTGTTCGAGTTCCCGGCGTTCGAGGCCGGCACCAGGGGAGTGGCCGAAGCGATCGCGAACGCCACCGCCAAAGGCGCCTTCAGCGTTGTCGGCGGGGGTGACTCCGCCGCGGCGGTACGGGCGCTGGGCCTGCCGGAGGACGGTTTCTCCCACATCTCCACCGGCGGCGGCGCGTCCCTGGAATACCTTGAGGGCAAACCACTGCCAGGTCTGCAGGTCCTGGAGACCGGATTCGCAACCGGAGGGTCGCAATGAGTCGTAAGCCGCTGATCGCCGGCAACTGGAAGATGAACCTCAATCACTTCGAGGCCATCGCCCTGGTGCAGAAGGTGGCTTTCGCGCTGCCGGACAAGTACTTCGACAAGGTCGACGTCACGGTGCTGCCCCCGTTCACCGATCTGCGCAGCGTGCAGACCCTGGTCGACGGGGACAAGCTTCGGCTGACCTTCGGTGCCCAGGATCTCTCCCAGCACGATTCGGGTGCCTACACCGGTGAGGTCAGCGGTGCGTTCCTGGCCAAGCTGGGTTGCACCTTCGTCGTCGTCGGGCACTCCGAGCGACGCAGCTACCACGGCGAGGACGACGCGCTGGTCGCCGCGAAGGCGGCCGCCGCCCTCAAGCACGGCCTCACCCCGATCATCTGCATCGGCGAGCACCTGGAGATCCGGGAGGCCGGCAACCACGTCGAATACTGCCTGGAGCAGTTGCGGGGTTCGCTGGCCGGGCTGAGCGCCGAGCAGATCGGTGCCAGCGTCATCGCCTACGAACCGGTGTGGGCCATCGGCACCGGCCGGGTGGCCGGTGCCGCCGACGCCCAGGAGGTCTGCGCGGCCGTGCGTGCCGAGCTGGGCAAGCTCGCCTCGCCCAAGGTCGCCGACACCGTCCGGGTGCTCTACGGCGGCTCGGTCAACGCCAAGAACATCGGCGAACTCATCGGCCAGCCCGATGTGGACGGCGGTCTGGTGGGCGGTGCCTCGCTGGACGGTGAGCAGTTCGCGATGCTGGCGGCGCTGGCCGCCGGCGGGCCGCTGCCGTGACCCGGACGCCGGGGAAGCGCCGGCAGAACGGTAGGGTGACGGCATGATCTTGTCGCTGCAGATTCTCTTGGTAATCACCAGCCTGCTGGTGATTCTGCTGGTGCTGCTGCACCGCGCCAAGGGCGGCGGCCTGTCGACTCTGTTCGGCGGCGGCGTGCAGTCCAGCCTGTCGGGCTCGACCGTGGTCGAGAAGAACCTGGACAGGCTGACCTACTTCGTCATCGCGATCTGGCTGATCTCCATCGTCGCGGTGGGCCTGCTGATCAAATACGCCTGACCCCGCCCCCAGTCGATCCTGCCCCCAGCCCGCCTAGGCCGGCTGGGGCGCGCTGACGCCGCCTGAAGGCGGCACCGGCAGCGGGGCAGAGGGCCGGTGCATGACGATGTCCTGGCCGGATCTGAACTGCTCGTAGAGTGCTTTGGGCGTCGCGATGCCGTGGCGGGCGAACGCCTGCTCCGGGGTGACGGTCTGTGGGCTGACGGGCGGGATGCCCAGCAGCGCCGGTGCGGCGATCGGCACGGTCGACGGGCTCAGGAAGCGCAGTGCGAGCATGGCGACCCTGGGCCGGGCCATCACCGCCATAGCGACCCGCAGAATCGGCCGGATCAACCAGTCGGTCACGGCGCTTTGATGGGTGTTGGCCAGGTCACGCTGCCACCGGGGAAGCATCCGGATGACCCCGGCGCGCAACACAAAGCGGGCGGGCCACTTCACCGGGGTGAGCAGTCGGGGCAGTTCGGGCAGGAACACCTCGGCGTTCATCAGGTGCTGCATCGCGTGTTGAGTCGCCTCGCTGGCGGCCAGTCGGGGCCGCATTCGCCGGAAGTAGTCCCGCACCTGCTCGCGGGTGCGTGGCACCGCAGCCGGGTCGATGGTCTGGAATTCCGCGGCTTTGGCGCAGTCGGCCCAGTAGCTGCGCTCATCGGCTTCGGAGAGCTTGCCCGGTCCATAGGTCTCGTAGGCGTAGAGCACCGAATGCCAGCCGGTCACCAGAATCCACAGTTGCTGGTCGGGATTGTTGGGGTCTGACCACACCCCCGACACCGGCTCCACGCACCCGGCGTGCGCGTGCACCTTCGTCAGCGTCTCAGCCGCCTTGGCCGCTGAAAGCGAATCGCCGACGGCGATCGTGGCGAAGTAGGTGATGGTGCGCTCCAGGCGCACACGGGGTTGGTTGTAGATCCGGCCGGTGGCGTTGACGGTCGCCGTCAAGAACGGGTCCAGCTCTTCGATCACCACTGCTCGGCTGATCGCGACGGTGGGAGTGGTCGGGTATGTCCATACCCGCCACGACACCGAATCCGGCCCGAACACCCCGTAGTCGGGCAGCGGCTGGTAGTCGCGCCGGCGGACCCGGGTGATCACCGAGCGCAAGGAGCCGCCGGTGGTCTCGGTCCGCGCCGGTACCTGCGTGGTGCGGTGTTGTTTCATGGTGTTTCCCCTATCGGTGCGGCTTCATGCCGCGCGGAATGCGCTGCACATGATTCGTCCGTAAAAGATGCCGAGATCGTCGGCGGTCCAGTCGGTTTGGTCGTCCAACAAGGAGCGCGACGCGGCCTCACCGGCCGACATGAACAGTTCGATGAGGACGGGCAGCTTGCGATCGAGGTCGGCGGTCTGCCACCACGTGCGCAGGGCCGGCTCGATCCAGCGGGTAGCGCTGGCCGCGACGGCCCGGCGCGCCTCTGCGACCACGTCGGCCACCGAGGGATCCGGGCTGACCGCGAAGATCAGCCGCCAGGTGTCGGGCTGCTCGTCGACCATGTGCAACAGGTGCTGGTAGCCGGTGATGAAGGCAGCCTCGGGATCATCGCCGCGGGCGGTGTGCAGCGCGTCGAGCAGCCGGGCCACCATGGTGTTGCGCTCGCGCTCGACCAGCGCCTTGATCAGGGCGACCCGGTCGGGGAAGCAGGAATACACCACCGGGCGGGTGACGCCCAGGCGCTCGGCGACGGCGCCGATGGTCACCGCGCTGGTGCCAGAGGCGGCCGCGATGGCCAGCGCCGCATCCAGTACCAGGGGCCGGCGGCGTTCCGGGCCCAGATGCGCGGCGCGCTCCCGGTGGTTGGCCGCGACAGTCACTACATCAATGTAGCAAAATCCTTCATAATTGTAGTAAAGGTGCCCACGGGTGAGCCTGCGCGGACGCCGGCGATGCCTCCGCGGTGAGTCTGTGACCGCTCAGCGCATCCGATTGCGCATCGCGTTGAGCATCCCGCGCAGCGCGTTTTCCGTCATCGACAGCGGTGACATGGCCGTCTCGCCGACGGCTACCAGGTAGTCGATCCGGTTGACGATGGCTTCCACCGGCTCGATCAGCGTGACCAGCCGGCGGGCCAGGTCATCCAGGCTGGCCATGGTCGACTCAAGATGGTCCAGGCCGCTGCCCAGGCGTTCGATCGTGGCGTTGAGATTGGCCAGGGAACCGTTGAGCTCGTTCATGGTGCCGCCCAGTCCACCGAGCACATCTTCAAGCTGGCCGACGGTCACATCGGCGTTCAGCGCCGCCTGAGCCAAAGTCTTGAGCCGCTTGCGTTCGGTGCCGTTCCCCGGGGTTCTGTCTGCCATAGCGCTCATTATGACCGCCGACGGGCGCGGCTTGTGGCGATCGCCGGATGCGTCGCAACCCGGCCGGGCAGAAAGCCGGCCGCGGGCTAGGAAGGCTGCCCGGACAGCAGCGAAGCGGCCGCCTCGTCGAGCAGCCACACCGTCTGCTCACGGCCGATCGCACCGGCGGCGGGAATCTCCACCGGGTCCGCGCCGCCCATCGCGGCCGCCACCGCCTCGGCCTTGGACTCCCCGGCAACCACCAGCCAGACCTCCCGCGAGCGCCGGATCGCCGGCAGGGTCAGCGTGATTCGGCGCGGCGGCGGCTTGGGCGAATCGCTCACCCCCACCACCATGCGCGTGGTCTCCCGGACAGCAGCGGTGTCGGGGAACAGCGAGTTGACGTGGCCCTCAGCACCCATACCCAGCAGGTGCACGTCGAACTCCGGCGCGGGTTGGCCCGCATCGGCCTGGGCCGCCAACACCTCCTGGTAGGCCTGCGCGGCGGCCTCGAGGTCGTCGCCGTACGCGCCGTCGCTGGCCGGTATCGCGTGCACGTTCTCCGCCGGGATCTCGATGCGGCCCAACAGCGCCTCGCGCGCCTGCTTGTCGTTGCGATCGGCGTCGTGTGCCGCAACGAAGCGATCGTCACCGAAGAACAGGTGCACGCGTGCCCAGTCGATCCGTGCGGCATGCTCGCCGAGGCGGCGCAGCAGTGCGATACCGTTGCCGCCGCCGGTCAGCACGACCAGTGCCCGGCCCCGGGCGGCGATGGCCGCCTCCACGGCGTCGGCCAGCCGGTCGCCGGCGGCGGCGGCCAGCGCGTCGGCGTCGGGGTAGGTCGCAACGATCACAGGTACTCCACTTTCTCCAGGCCCGTCAGGGCGGATCCGTAAACACCGTCGGGGTCCAGCCGGCGCAGATCCTCGGCGAGGCATTCCGCGGTCACCCGGCGCGGCAGCGGGACCAGGGCCTCGGGCCTGCCGGTGCGGCTCAAGGTCGCGATCACGCCCTCTTGCGGACGGCTCAGCGACACGATCTCGCTTTCACGCATCAATTCGATCCGCAAAGCGCCGACGGCACGTCGTACCGGCCCGTCGATGCGACTGGCCAACCAGCCGGCCAGGATGTCCAGGGCCGGTTCGGTCGCCAGGCCGGAGACCACCGCCGAGCGGATCGGCTCGTACGGCGGCTGATCCAAGGCCGAGGCGAGTAGCGCGCGCCAGTAGGTGATCCGGCTCCACGACAGGTCGGTGTCTCCGGCGGTGTAGCCGTCTCGGCGGCTTCGGATCGCGGCCCGGGGGTCGGAGGCGTTGGTGGCGTCGGTGATCCGCCGCAACGCCAGGGCGCCCAGCGGGTCGGCGGCCGGCGCCGCCGGGGCGACGTCGGGCCACCACGCCACCACCGGGATGTCGGGGAGCAGGAACGGCGTGACGACGGCGTCGGCGTGTCCGGCCAGCGGGCCGTACAGCCGCAGCACCACCACCTCGCCGCCGCCGGCATCACCGAGCATCCGCAGCTCGGCGTCCAGGCGAGCCGAGCCGGAGTCGGCTTCTCCGGTGATCACGACGATCACCCGGCTGGGGTGCTCCTGGCTGGCGATGTAGGCCGCGGCGATGGACTCGTCGAGCAGCGCGTCGTTGCCCAGCGCGATGATCAGGGTCAGGACCCGGCCCGTGGTAGCCGCGCCGACCTGCTCGCGCAGCTCGTCGAGCCTTTTGTTGATGGCGTTGGTGGACGTGTCGGGCAACTCGACAATCATGGGCGCCGCCATTCCCGGCCGGAACGCCTGAGCATCTCGAACGCCCCCTTGGGGCCCCAGCTGCCGGCCGGATAGGGCTCGGGCTTGCCGTGTTCGGCCCAATTCTCGAGCACCGGATCGAGTATCTCCCAAGATAATTCGACCTCGGCATTGACGGGGAACAGGGACGGCTCGCCCAGCAGCACATCGAGGATCAGGCGCTCGTAGGCCTCCGGCGAATCTTCGGAGAACGTCGATCCGTAGGAGAAGTCCATGTTGACGTCGCGGACTTCCATCAGATGGCCGGGGACCTTGGAACCGAACCTCATGGTGATTCCCTCGTCGGGCTGCACCCTGATCACCAAGGCGTTGGTACCCAATTCGTCGGTCATCGTGTCGTCGAACGGCAGATGCGGCGCACGCTTGAACACCAGCGCGATCTCGGTGACCCGCCGGCCCAGGCGCTTGCCGGTCCGCAGGTAGAACGGGACGCCGGCCCAGCGTCGGGTGTCGACCTCCAGGGTGATCGCCGCAAAGGTCTCGGTCCGCGAATCGTGGGCGAACCCCTCTTCGTCGAGCAGGCCCACCACGTGCTCGCCGCCCTGCCAGCCGGCGGCGTACTGGCCGCGGCAGGTGGTCTCGTCCAGCGGCTGCGCCAGCCGCACGGCCGAGAGCACCTTGATCTTCTCGGCCTGCAATTCGGCGGGGGAGAAGCTCACCGGCTCCTCCATCGCCGTGAGCGCCAGCAGTTGCAGCAGGTGGTTCTGGATCACGTCGCGGGCCGCGCCGATGCCGTCGTAGTAGCCGGCGCGTCCGCCCAGGCCGATGTCTTCGGCCATGGTGATCTGCACGTGATCGACGTAGTGGGCGTTCCAGATCGGGTCGAACAGCTGGTTGGCGAAGCGCAGCGCCAGGATGTTCTGCACCGTCTCCTTGCCCAGGTAGTGGTCGATCCGGAACACCGACTCCTCCGGGAACACGCTGTTGACCACCGCGTTGAGTTCGCGCGCGCTGGCCAAGTCGTGACCGAACGGCTTCTCGATCACCACCCGGCTCCAGCGGCCGTCCCGCGGGCGGGCCAGCCCGGTGGAGTGCAGCTTTTCGCACACCAGCGGAAAGGCGGCCGGCGGGACCGACAGGTAGAAGGCGTGATTGCCCGCGGTGCCACGCTCGGCATCGAGGGCTTCCAGGGTCTTAGCCAGCCGCGCGAATGCCTCGTCGTCATCGAATGTGCCTGTCACGAAACGGAATCCCGCTGCCAGGCGATCCCACACCACCTGACGGAAGGGGGTGCGGGCATGCTGCTTGACGGCCTGGTAGACCACGTCGGCGAAATCTTCGTCGGCCCAGTCCCGGCGGGCGAAGCCCACCAGCGCGAAGGCCGGCGGCAGCAGACCCCGGTTGGCCAGGTCGTAGATGGCCGGCATGAGCTTGCGGCGGGCCAGGTCGCCGGTGACGCCGAAAATCACCACCCCGCACGGACCGGCGATACGCGGCAGGCGTTTGTCTCGCTTGTCCCGCAGGGGGTTCTGCCACCCCGCGGGGTCTTTGCGCCCTGCCCCGCCCCCGGCCATCAGATCACTTGGCCTCGTTCAGCTGCCCTGCGGTGGCGTCCAACAGTTCGGCCCAGGACGCCTCGAACTTCTCGACCCCCTCGGACTCCAGCACCTCGAAAACGTCGGGCAGGTCGATGCCCACCGCCGAGAGCTGCTCGAAGACCTGCTGGGACGCCGGCGCCGTTCCGGAGATGGTGTCGCCGGAGATCACGCCGTGGTCGGCCACCGCCTCCAAAGTCGGTTCCGGCATGGTGTTGACGGTGTGGGGCGCAACCAGCTCGGTGACGTAGAGGGTGTCCGGGTAGTCCGGGTTCTTGACCCCGGTCGAGGCCCACAGCGGCCGCTGGACGCGTGCCCCCCGGGCCGCCAGCGCGGCGAAACGCTCGCCGCCGAACACCTCCTGTCTCTTATACAC
>NZ_JRMK01000124.1:0-11367 GCF_000972925.1 Mycobacterium sp. UM_Kg1
ATGTGTATAAGAGACAGCCTGCACACGGACCGGGTGGCTGTAGATCCGGCTCAGGACCGTCTTCAGCCGGCTGCGCTGGGCGTCACTGAGCTCGGCGGCCGCACCGACCTGCGCCACCAGCTCGCCGCGGCGTGCCACGGCGATCGAGGCCAGCTCGGTGATCGCCTGATGCGCGGACTGGCCACGCAACAGCCGCACCGTCTGCTCGAGCAGCGCTGCGGCGATCGGGTTGACGCCGCTGCCCTCGCCGATGACCTTGCGCAGCAGCCCGACCCGGCCGGCGGCCGGAGTCGCGGTGTCGCCGAGCAGGATGTCCAACCGGGGCTGGGCGTCGAGCAGGCGGGAGAACCGGAACAGCTGGTCCTCCACCTGGTCGACGGTGCCCGCCTGTTCCGCCGAAAGCAGCAGGGCCTGCCGGGCGACGTGCTCGATCGCGGTGACCAGGTCCGAACCGTGCGACCAACGGGCCGCGGCCGCCTCGGTCACCAGGGTCAGGGCCGGCGCGCCGATCTTGTCGGCGAACAAGCGCTGCACCAGCCGCACCTTGGGTGCGGCGTCGTCGGTCGGCACGCTCAGGTGCCGGGTGACGACGCTTTCGCGCTGGAGCACTTCGGCGACCGCGGACAGGTCACCGGCCAGCGCGGTCAAGCCCTGCTGGTCCAGGCCGCCGGCCACCTCGTCGAATTTGCCCAGCAGTCCGGCCAGTGCCAGCCGGCTGGCCGAGCGCATCTGCACCAGGATCGGCGATTCTACCTCGACGGCTGTCGGCGCCATGGCGTCGAGCTCGTCGAGGAACCGGTCGACGGTGGCGGACTGCCGCTGCGGGTCGGCCACATGGGCGCGAACCAGGTCGGCGGCCCGCTGCACAGCCTCGGCGCCCAGGTCCGACCGCAACTCACGGATGAGTTGCGCCCGCAACAGGCCGACCTGCTGACCGCCGGAAGCCTTGACGCGTTCCGCCTCGGCACCGGCCTGGCTGCGCAGCTGCTCGGCGATCCGCTCGGCATCCGTACGAGCTTCGGCGGTGACGCGTTCGGACTCGGTGGCGGCATTGGCCAGCGCCGCGGAGTGCGCCTGGCCGGCTTCGGCCAGGCGAGCGGCGGCAGCTGCCGCCTCCTCCAGCTGCTTGCGCACCGATTCCTGCTGGTCGGCCATCATCTTGCGCACCGGTGGCACCACGAACTTGACCAGCAGCCACACGATGATCGCAAAGCCGACCAGCTGCCCGATGAAAATCGACATCTCTGTTGCTACCGCCCCGTGCTCGCCGCGGAAAGAGCCTCGACATCTACGCCGAGGATCCGGCTGGCCAGGGTGGCAGACAGCGTCTCCACCCGGGCCTGCAGCTGCTCATTCACTGCATCGCCTTCCTGCTTCAGTTGGTCGGTGGCGGCCTGCAACTTCGCGGCCACCTCCGCCTCTGCCGCCGACCGCTGCTCCTCGATCACCTTGCGGCCCTCGGCACGAGCGTCATCCCGTGCCGTCGATGCCGCCAGGCGCGCCGCCGCCATCTGCTTCTCGTAGTCGGCGTCGGCGGCCGCGAACTGCTCGGCGGACTCGCGGTTGTCGGCGAGTGTCTTGGTGACCATGTTCTCGCGTTCCCGCAGCACCTTCATGATCGGCGGCACCACGAAGGTACTGATCACGGCCAGCACGATCACGAAGATCGCGAGGACGACGAAGAAGGTGCCGTCGGGAATGAGGAAGCTCTTCTTCTGGCCTTCCTCAGCCGCCTCGCTCATCGCGAGGACAACAACGCTCATGTCACCCATCGTGCGCGTTACTGCTGTGCGGCGATCGGGGTGGCGAAGACGAACAACGCCATGAAGGCCAGGTTGATGAAGTAGGCGGCCTCAACCAGACCAACCGTGATGAAGAACGGGGTGAACAGCCGACCCTGAGCCTCGGGCTGGCGGGCAATTCCGGCGATCAGTGCGTTACCGGCGATACCGTCACCGATACCGGCGCCGATGGCGCCACCGCCCATGATGAGACCGCCGCCGATGAGGGCACCGAGTCCGATCAGATTGGGATCTGCCATTTCATTCCTCCTTGCTAGCTGGTAGTGCTCTACCAGTTCTGATGTGGTCCTGCAGGTTGTACTAGTGGTGGTCTTCTTCGAGCTCCATGGCCTGGCTGAAGTACAGGATGGTCAGCAGCGCGAAGATGAACGCCTGGATCAGCCCGACGAACAGGTCGAAGGTCTTCCAGATCGCGTTCGGCGCAACCATGAAGTAGGGGCCGAGCAGCGAGATCAGGCTGACCAGGATGCCGCCGGCGAAGATGTTGCCGAAGAGACGCAGTGACAGCGAGACCGGCTTGGCGACTTCCTCGACCAGGTTGATCGGCGCCAGGATGGCCACGTGGCCCTTGAGCACCCGCAGCGGGTGGCCGATGAAACCGCGCCGCCAGAAGCCGGCCAGGTGGTAGCCGCAGAACACGAACAGCGCCAGCGCCAGCACGAAGTTGATGTCGGCCGCGGCAGAGGAAAGCAGTTCGTGGACGCCGTGCTCGTCGGCGTACTGCACCGGCAGCACCGACAGCCAGTTGCAGACCAGGATGAACACGAAGATGGTGACGGCCAGCGGCAGCACGAACGGCGCCACCTTCATCCCGATGGCGCCCTCGATCTGATTGCGCATCTGAATGGTGATGGCCTCGAAGAACAGTTGCACCCCGCCGGGAACGCCGGTGGAGGTGACCTTGGCGCGCAGGAACAGCGCCAGTGCGATCACGATCACCGCGGCGATCGAGGTCGACAGGATGGTGTCGATGTTGACCTCACCGACCAGCGGCCACACCGCGGTCTCGTGGTGGCCGACCTCAATGCCACCCTCGGCCAGGATCGACTCAGTCATTTTCCGTCCCTTCAGCGCCGGACTCTGACGCTTGCGCGCGGAGCTTTTTTACCACTGGCAGCATGGTGGTCAGCACCAGTACTACCTCGAACAAGGCCAGCCCGAACAGCGCGCCGAGACCCGCCGGCCGGAACTGGTAAGCGATCGCCAGGCCGATCACGCTGATGACCAGCAGACGAGACGCCGAGTTCAGCGCCATCTTCTTCTTCAGCGGATGGTCGGAGGCGGTGATCCGCAGCGCCGAGCGGCGGATCAGCAGGGCGTTGCCCAGACCGAGCGCCAGGCCCAGCCCGAAGAACACCCCGAACATCGGGCTGCCGAACTGAGCGGCCAGGGCGATCGCGGCGCCGGTCAGCACCAGACAGATCAGCAGCAGCCGAATCGGCTGGAATACCACCGACGGCAACACCAACGGCGCATCCTGCGCTGGTGTCGTCACCGCCTCACCCCAATCTGAATCTGCCGTGCGTCATTGTCGTGGCGTCGCCCGCCGAGCGTATCGGATGCCCGAACGCACCGTGGAACCACCTACAACACCATCCTAGACGGTGCTACTACCGCGTGTCGTAGGGGCCGTCCTCCGGGGCATTGTCCCGGCGTAGCAACGGGATGAGCGTAACGACAACCGCAATCAGCATCGCACCCAGCATCACCGCGCCGGTATAGCGCGGGTCGAAGAAGATGGTGCTGGCCGCGCCGAAGGCGACGATCGCCGTCCACAAGTAGATCAGCAGGACCACCCGGCGATCGGAATGGCCGATCTGCAGCAGCCGGTGGTGCAGGTGCATCTTGTCCGGGCTGAACGGACTGAGGCCGGCGCGGGTACGGCGGATGATCGCCAGCGCCACGTCCAGCGCGGGAACACACATCACCGCGGCAACCAGCAAGAACGGCGACAGCAGGCCGAAGACGTCGCGCGCACCGTAGGCGGTCTGCGAGATCGGCCCCGCCGCGGTGGTAGAGGCCGCGGCCAGCATCAGGCCGATCAGCATCGACCCGGAGTCGCCCATGAAGATCTTCGCGGGACTGAAGTTGTGCGGCAGAAAGCCCAGACACGCCCCGGCCAGCACCACCGAGATCAGAGCGGGCGGGTAGAACAGCACGTCACCGCCGTGGTCCTGCAGCACGCCGACGGAGAACATGCAGATGGCCAGGGCGGTGATCAGACCCAGGCCGGCGGCCAGGCCGTCGAGACCGTCCACGAAGTTCATCGCGTTGACGATCGACACGGTCAGCGCCAGCGTGATCAGGATGGATGCCACCTGGTCGAGCACCACGGTGCCGACGCCGCCGATGGGGATGTAGAGCACGCTCCAGGCCACCCCCATGGTGACCAGCACGCTGGCCGCGGTGATCTGGCCGGCGAACTTGGTCAGGGCGTCCAAGCCCCACTTGTCGTCGAGCAGCCCGATGCCCATGATGACCCCGCCTGCCAGCACCACCGCGGGCATGCCGGTGGAATAGACGAAACCACGGGTCAGCGCCGGCAGCTGCGACGCCAGGAAGATCCCGGCGACGATGCCGACATACATGGCCAGCCCGCCCATGCGCGGCGTCGGCTTCACATGCACATCCCGCTCACGCGGATAGGCGACCGCCCCGATCCGGGTGGCCAGCCAGCGGACCGGGCCGGTGGTGAAGTAGGTGATGATCGCGGCGGTGAGACCGACCAGCGCCAGCTCACGCAACGGCACACCGGCGCCGCGGTCGGCCAACGCCAGCAGGCTGGTCACGGTGTCCCCGTCAGCACGTCCGGCTCCAGGCCCAGCACGGCGCCGATCTGCTCGGCGGAGATCGGCCCGGGCCGGACGATCCGGGGCGTGGGACCGGTGAGGTCGACGATCGTGGAGGCCTCTCCCTGCTCGGCCGGGCCCGCATCGAGGTAGACCTCGACGGACTCCCCCAGCTGGCGCTGCGCTTCGGCGGCGTCGACCGCCGGCGGCGAACCGGAGACGTTGGCACTCGACACCGCCATCGGCCCCACCGCTTTGAGGACCTCCAGCGCCACCGGATGCAGCGGCATGCGCACCATGACGGTGCCGCGGGCCTCGCCGAGGTCCCAGTGCAAGGAGGGCGCCTGCGTGACGATCAGGCTCAACGCGCCCGGCCAGAACGCCCGGATCAGCTCACGGGCAGTCGCCGGCACGATCAGGGCCAGCCCGTCGATGGAACTCCACGACCCGACCAGCACCCCCACCGGCATGTCGCGGCCGCGCCGCTTGGCGGCCAGCAGCGCGGTGACTCCCGCGGCGTTGAAGGCATCGGCACCGATGCCGTAGACGGTGTCGGTCGGCAGCACCACCAGGCGGCCACCGCGCACGGCGTCGATCGCCGCTGCTATGCCGGCCGCACGCCGGTCCGCATCGGCACAGTCGTAAACCTCTGTCATGGTTGGCCGTTCCTGATAGCTGTCACGAACCGGAGCCGTCCGGTGAAGTCCGGCCGCGACACCACCTCGGCGAATCCCCCGGTGTCACGCACGGTGCGCACCGTGGCCGCCGCAGTGGTGTCGTCATGTTCGACGGCGAACACACCGCCCGGGCGCAGTAACCGCGCGGCAAGGCCGGCCAGCGGGGCGATCACCGACATGCCGTCCGGTCCGCCGAACAACGCATGCGCCGGATCGTGCTGGGCCACTTCAGGGTCGAGATCCGCGCCGTCGGGAATATAGGGCGGGTTGCTGACCATCAGGTCGACCCGGCCGTTCCACTGCGCCAGCAGGCCGGGCGTGGTCACATCGGCGCGAACCAGCTCCACCGGCGTGCCGGCACAGTTGCGCGCGGCATAGCTCAGCGCCTCCTCGGAGTCCTCGACCGCGAACACCCGGGCGCCGGGGAAACTGCGGGACAACGCGACTGCCAGGGCTCCTGACCCGGTGCAGGCGTCGACGATCACCGGAACCGGGCCCAGCGGTTGCGCCGCAACGTGTTTGAGGATCCATTCGAGCACGGCCTCGGTCTCCGGCCGCGGGATGAACACCCCGGGACCGACGTGCAACAGCACCGGCCCGAAGGCAGCGGTCCCGATCAGGTGCTGCAGCGGGACGCGGGAACTGCGTGCGGCGACGAGTTGGCGGTAGCGGCTGAAGAATTCGTCGTCGGGCGATTCCAGCAGCGCCAGCCGGCCACGATCGGTTCCCGCGGCGTGGGCGGCGAGTTCTTCGGCGTCGTAGCGAGCGGAGTCGATTCCTGCTTCAGCGAAAAGCGCCGCAGCGGAATCAATCGCGTCCCGGATGCGGCTCACGCCGTCCCCTGTAACCGGGATTCCTTATCGGCGGCCGCCAGCGCGTCGAACATCGCGTCGAGGTCCCCGTCGAGGACCTGGTCGAGATTGTGCGCCTTGTAGCCGATGCGGTGATCGGTGATCCGGTTCTCCGGGAAGTTGTAGGTGCGGATGCGCTCGCTGCGGTCCACCGTGCGGATCTGGCTGGCGCGGTCGGCAGAGGCGTCCGCCTGCGCCTGCTCCTCGGCCAGCGCCTGCAGTCGGGCCGCCAGGACCTGCAACGCACGGGCCTTGTTCTGCAGCTGGGACCGCTCGTTCTGGCAGGTCACCACGATCCCGGTCGGCAGATGCGTGATGCGCACCGCGGAGTCGGTGGTGTTGACCCCCTGGCCGCCCTTGCCGGAGGACCGGTAGACGTCGATACGCAGGTCCGACTCGTCGATGGCCACCTCGCCCACTTCTTCGGGCTCCGGATAGACCAGCACCCCGGCAGCCGAGGTGTGCACGCGGCCCTGCGACTCGGTCACCGGGACGCGCTGCACGCGGTGTACGCCGCCCTCGAACTTCATCCGCGACCACACACCGTCGGGGCTGTCGCCCCTGCTGGCGATGGTCAGCGTGGCGTCCTTGTAGCCGCCGAGGTCTGAGGTGGTCTCGTCGAGGACCGTCACCTTCCAGCCGTGCCGCTCGGCGTAGCGGATGTACATCCGGGCCAGGTCGGCGGCGAACAGTGCCGACTCCTCCCCGCCTTCGCCGGACTTGACCTCCAGCACGATGTCGTCGGCGTCATGCGGGTCGCGGGGCGCCAGCATGTCGGTGAGCGCGGTGTCCAGCTCGGCGACCCGGGCCTCCAGATCGGGGATCTCGGCGGCGAACGACGCGTCGTCGGCGGCCAGTTCCCGGGCGGCCTCCAAGTCCCCACGCGCGGACTCGAGCTTGCGGTGGGTGGCGATGATGGGAGCCAGCTGGGCAAAACGCCGTCCCGCCCGCCGCGCCTCGGCCGGATCGTTGTGCAGTTCGGGATCCGACAGCTGCGTTTCCAGGGCGGCGTGCTCGGCCAGCAGGGCGTCGATCCCCTGAACACTGTGGGTCATCTCACCTCCATCCCCGAACGCAAGCCGACGCCCGGACGTGCTGGCACGTTCCGG
Source organism: Mycobacterium sp. UM_Kg1 (assembly GCF_000972925.1). Taxonomy (NCBI): domain Bacteria; kingdom Bacillati; phylum Actinomycetota; class Actinomycetes; order Mycobacteriales; family Mycobacteriaceae; genus Mycobacterium; species Mycobacterium sp. UM_Kg1. The sequence goes on from NZ_JRMK01000124.1 coordinate 7,229, forward strand.
GCGTCGGTGAGGGAACTACTTGTCGTCGGTCGCTGCAGCTGCTGCGCCACCGGCGTTGCGCTTGCCGTAGCGCTTCTCGAAGCGCGCGACCCGGCCGCCGCTGTCCAGAATCTTCTGCTTGCCGGTGTAGAACGGGTGGCACTGCGAGCAGACCTCGACCACGATGTGGCCGCTCTCCTTGGTGCTGCGGGTGGTGAAGGTGTTGCCACAACCGCAGACCACGGTGGTCTCGACGTAGGCCGGGTGAATGCCAGTCTTCATGATGTCCTCTTCGATCGTCGGCCGCCGGGTCGCCCGCCTTGGGGCGGACGTGAACCGGAACCTGAGGTTTTCGATTATGCCAGCTACGCTGCCACTCCCCCAAAACAGCGGGAGCGGCTCACGCATTCCGCAGCGGTCAGTCGTTGTCCATTCCCGGAGTGGTCTTGGAGACCTGCACCAGGAACTCGTAGTTGTTCTTGGTCTTGCGCAGCTGGCTCATCAACAGGTCGATGGCCTGGTGCGAATCCAGGCCGGACAACAGCCGGCGCAGCTTGTGCACGATCGCGAACTCGTCCGGCGAGAGCAGCAGCTCATCCTTGCGGGTGCCCGACGGGTTGACGTCGACCGCCGGGAACACCCGGCGCTCGGCGATCTTGCGGTCCAGCTTGAGCTCGGCGTTGCCGGTGCCCTTGAACTCCTCGAAGATCACCGTGTCACCGGTGGAGCCGGTCTCCACCATCGCGGTGGCGATGATGGTCAGCGAGCCGCCGTCCTCGATGTTGCGGGCCGCGCCCAGGAACCGCTTGGGCGGGTAGAGCGCGGTGGAGTCCACACCACCGGACAGGATGCGGCCCGACGCCGGGGAGGCGTTGTTGTAGGCGCGCCCCAGCCGGGTGATCGAGTCGAGCAGCACCACGACGTCCTTGCCCTGTTCGACCAGGCGCTTAGCCCGCTCGATGGCCAGTTCGGCCGCCTGGGTGTGGTCTGACGGCGGCCGGTCGAAGGTCGAGGCGATGACCTCGCCCTTGACCGAGCGCTGCATGTCGGTGACTTCTTCGGGGCGCTCGTCGACCAGCACCACCATCAGGTGGCACTCCGGGTTGTTGCGGGTGATCGCGTTGGCGATGTCCTGCATGATCGTGGTCTTACCGGCCTTGGGCGGCGACACGATCAGCGCGCGCTGGCCCTTGCCGATCGGCATGATCAGGTCGATCACACGGGTGGTCAGCTTCTCCGGCGAGGTCTCCAACCGCAGCCGCTGGTTGGGGTACAGCGGGGTCAGCTTGGAGAACTCGGGACGCTTGCGGGCGTCCTCGACGGGGCCGCCGTTGACCGAGTCCAGCCGCACCAGCGGGTTGAACTTCTGCCGCTGGTTGGGCTGGTCGCCGTCGCGGGGAATCCGCACCGCGCCGGTCACCGCGTCGCCGCGACGCAGCCCGTTCTTGCGGACCATGTTCATCGAGACGTAGACGTCGTTTGGCCCGGCCAGGTAACCGGAGGTACGCACGAACGCGTAGTTGTCCAGCACGTCGAGAATGCCGGCGACCGGCTGCACGACGTCGTCGTCGCGCAGTTCGGCGGTGTCGCCGCCGGCACCGCCCTCGCCGCCGCGTTCGCCACGACGACGCCGGTCCCGGAAGCGCCGGCCGCGCCGGCCGCCGCGCCCTTCGTCGTCGTCGCCGCGATTGGCGGCATCGCCCTGGTCGTCGTTCTTGGCCTGCGCGCCGTCCTCGGCCTTGGCGCCGTCACGCTCGCGCCGCTCACCGGACTGCTCGGGCTTGTCCGACTTGTCTGCCCTGTCCTCGGTGCGGCGCTGCCTGCGCGACCCGGCCGGGGCGTCGCCGTCGCCGGCCTTGTCCTGCTCGGCGGGCTTGCCCTGCTCGGCGGGCTTGTCGGCCTCGGCGGCGTTGTCCTGCTCGGCGGGCTTGTCGGCCGCTGCGGCGTTGTCCTGCTCGGCGGGCTTGTCGGCCGCTGCGGCGTTGGCCGCGGGCGCACCGGTCGCCCGGCTGGCGCCACGGCGCTCGCGCCGCGGCGGTGCTGCGGGGGCCTCGGCCTCAGTGGCCTCGGTGGCCTCAGCGGCCGCGGCAGGCGCGACGCCGTTCGCGGACTGCTCCGCGCTGGGTTCGGTGTTGGAGGCCTGGCCGCCGTTGGCGCCCGCCTCGCGGATCGCGGCGATCAGTTCGCTCTTGCGCATCCCGGAAGAGCCTTTGACACCGACGCGGTTGGCCAGCGCCCGCAGTTCCGGCAGCACCATCGAAGTCAGTGCGCCATCGGCAACGGCGGTCGCGGCACCGGATTCGGGTGCCGAAGCGCTCTCAGCCGGGGCGGACGGTGCGGCCTCGCCGCCGTCAGCGGCCACATCCGGGCTGGTCGCAGAAGTGATCGGGGGGGTCGGCAACGATTCCTGGTCGGTGCTGCCTTCAGCCGCGAAGAGGTCCGTTTCGGTCACGGATTTCCTTTCTTCCCTCGGCGGTTTCCTCACGCGAGGGGCTTAAGTTGCATTCAGCGGACCCGCCGAGTGCGTGTCACCGTCGACTGTGTAACGGTGTTGCCCGTATCGACGGCGTCGTAACGCAAACCGTCAGCTACGGGAAGAATTTGGTGGCATCCCGGTTGACATAGCAGTCTGACTCAGGTGCTGATGCCGCGAATGCGGGACGGGACCGAGGATAGCCCGCTTCTGTGCTGGACGCAACAGCCACCTCGGCGCGCCTCAACCCGGTACCGCCACCCCGGAGTTCCAGGTGACCGCCTCGCCGACCGGCATCTCGGCGATCTGGAACGCCCTGGCCTCGTCGGAGCCGAGCACTTCGGCCGGCAGCGCAGGCACGGTGGTCAGCGCGATCACCGCAGGCCCGGCACCCGAGAGCACGGCGGCGATGCCGTGCCTGCGCAGCAGCTGCAGCAACGCCGCGGACTCGGGCTGGGCGGCGGCCCGCTGCGGCTGGTGCAGCATGTCCTCGGTGGCCGCCAGCAGCAGATCAGGGCGCTCGGTCAGCGCCACCACGAGCAGCGCGGCGCGGCTGACGTTGAACCGGGCGTCGTGGTGGCTGACCTGCTCGGGGAGCAGCGCACGGGTCTCGGCGGTCGAGGAGCGCAGTTGCGGGATCGCCGGGCACAGGTGGATGTCGGGGTGCAGCCGCAGCGCCGCCGCCGAGTAGGCGGCACCGCCGTCGGGGCTGCTCTCGGTCCAGGAGACCACCGCACCGCCCAGCACGGCAGCCGCGGCGTTGTCCGGGTGCCCCTCGAACTCCGACGCCAGCTGGATCAGCTGCTCCTGGGTCAGGCAGGGCTGATCCACTTGCGCGACAAGGCCGTTGACCACGGCAAGCCCGCCGACCACCGCGGCCGCCGACGAACCCAGGCCGCGCTGATGCGGGATGGCGTTACGGCAGTGCACCACCAACCCGGGCGCCTGCACCCCGGCTTCGCGCAGTCCGCGCATGATGCCTTGCACCACAAGGTGATCCGATGTCAGTGGCACCTGGCCGGCACCCTCGCCCTCGACCCGCACCACCAGACCGGACTCGACCGTCTCGACGGTCACCTCGTCGTAGAGGCCCAGCGCCAAGCCCAGAGAGTCGAACCCGGGCCCCAGGTTGGCGCTCGACGCCGCCACCGCAACGCTGGCCGTCAACCCGGTCGGTAACACCTGGACCACTAGGCCAGTCCCAATTCAGCCACCACCGCGGCCGCGTCGACGGGAACCGCGGTCACCTCGGGCATGCCCTTGAGCGCGGTGTCGGGGTCCTTGAGCCCGTTGCCGGTCACGGTGCACACCACCGTCGAACCGGGCGCGACCCAGCCGTCCTCCACCGACTTGAGCAGGCCGGCGATGCTGGCGGCCGAGGCCGGCTCGACGAACACGCCTTCGGTCTGAGCCACCAGGTGGTAGGCGGCCAGGATCTCCTCGTCGGTGGCGGCCAGAAAGCGCCCACCGGAATCCTGCTGGGCCGCCACGGCCTGCGCCCAGGACGCCGGCGAGCCGATCCGGATCGCAGTGGCGATGGTCTCCGGGTTGGCCACCGGCTCGCCCAGCACCAGCGGCGCCGCCCCGGCAGCCTGGGTGCCCAGCATCTTCGGCAGCTTCTCCGTCAGGCCGTCGGCGTGGTATTCGCGGTAGCCCTTCCAGTACGCGGTGATGTTGCCGGCGTTGC
>NZ_JRMK01000125.1:0-11074 GCF_000972925.1 Mycobacterium sp. UM_Kg1
GATGTGTATAAGAGACAGGTGGCAAACCAGTAGACCGCCAGAAAGGCGTCGATATAACTGCGGGCCTGCGGCGGCACGGTGGCCGCGGCGGCGTCGATGATCTCCTTGGCACGCGCGGGTTGACCCAGCGTCCAGAGCATGTTGCTGGCACGCAGGAACGCCAGCCTGGCTCGCTCGCGATCATCGAGGTCTCCGGTTTCGACCTTGGCCAACAACGCATCGGCTTCGTCGCCACGGCCCAGCCACGACAGCGCGTGCGCGGAGACGAAAGTCGCCTCCGGCCCGGCGCCCGCGCGCACGGCCGCCTGCGCGAGTCGATCAGCGAGGCCAAGGTCCGCGAGCCAGACCGCGCCGCTGGCGGCCCGGGTGAACAGGTCGGCGTCCGGCACCAGGTCGGATTCGAGCACCAACGTGGCGCGACGGACCAGTGTGGCGATGTCGTCGCGGTCCTCGAGGGCGGCGAGCTCGGCTGCGACCAGGCCACGCAGTCTGCGCAGCCGGGTGGTGGCGGCCCGACTGCGGCGCACTTCCCCGTACAACGGGTGCGCGAGCCGCACCTGGGCTCCGCCGGTCGCCGGCTCCAGCGTGATCAGACCGCGTATCTCGGCCTCTTCCACCGCTGCCGGGTCGGTGATGCGTGTCAGCGCCACCAGATCGATCGGCTCTGCGACGGCAAGCACGTCGACAACGTCGCTGATTGGACTCGGCAGGGATCCGATTCGGGGTTCGAGGAACCCGACCAGGCTGGCCGGGATGATCGGGTCGCCGATCCAGCGCCACGGCCCTGCGGACTGCCGGACGATTCGGCCGGCGGCCAGCTCCGACTCGACGATGTTACGGAGATACAGTGCATTACCCAAGGTCAGCTTCCACAGCCGTTGCGCCGCTTCAGATTCCACCGGTCCACCCAGGGTGGCCGCCAGCAGCGCGACGACCTCGTCCGACGAGAGGGGTTGCAGATCGAGACGCTCGAAACGGCCGGCCGCCCAGATTTCGCGTACGGCATCGGGAATGGACTCGCCATCACGAAGGGTGAGGATCACTTTCGCCAGGCCACGTTGCACGATCTGATGGACCACGAAGGCCGAGAGGTCATCGATCAGGTGCGCATCGTCGATGCCCACCACCGCGGTACCCGACGGTGCGGCGGTCAAGGCTTCGATCAGGCTGCGGATCAGCGCAACGCTGTCCGTGACTCCCGTGGGCACCCAGGTGGCGAACGCCCCCAGTGGAATGCTGCGCGCCGAGGAGGTGCACACCACCCAGCGCACATCCTGTCCCGGCGGCGTGGCATCCGAGAGCAACTCGCGGCAGATCCGGCTCTTGCCGACCCCCGCCGCTCCGCACACCACGACACCGGACGTATCGGGGGCCGACAGTGCAGCTTGGAGGGTGTGCAGCTCCTCAGTACGGCCGGTCAGCGGCCACGACAAGCGCGGCTCGCTCACGTCATCGCCTCCGCCAGGGCGATGTGAGCTTCATATCCGGCGTCGATGGCTTGCTCACGGTAGCGGGCGGCATAGTCGCGGTAGCCGGCTTCGTCGCCGTGGGCACGGGCCAGCAGGGCGCGCATGCGCAGCAGCGGAATCTCGTTCAGTGCATACCCGGGATCGGTGGCCGCCGAGGCCAGTCGGTCGATGGCGGTCTGCGCTTCGTCCAGGTCTGCCGGGGTGGCGCGCTGCAGGAGGGATTCCACGAAGACCCTGACGGCCTCGCCACGCGCAATCATGTCCCCCACATCGAGCAGGTGGTTCACGGCGGCGCGTGAGGTGTGGATCGCCGCGTCGACGTCACCGGTGCGGGCCTGCTCGCGAGCCAACTCGGTGTCGTAGAAGCGCACGCCGACCTGCACATAGCCGTGCCGCAGGTAGGCGTCACGATAGGCAGTCAGGTAGTCCATCCCCGCCGCGCGTTGCGGGCCGCCCTGCCGAACCAGCACCAAACCGCGGGTCAGCAGTGCGGTGTCCACCGCGTAGTCGTCGCCGGAATGCTCGGCCCTCGCCAGGGCTTCAGCGGTATGCCGGTCTGCCGCCGCGTCAGGCAGCAGTACGCCGGAGTGAACCGCAAAGCCGTACTTGGCCAATACGGCGGTGACAAAGGTCCGCACGTCCATCTCGCGGGCCAGCTCCAGCGCCTCATCGAGATCCGCTCTCCACTCGGGCAACCCCAGACAGTATCGGCAGGATCCACGAAACATCAACGCGATCACCAGCGGCGAACCGATCAGCAGATTCCCCTTGGTGAGGTCGCCCTCGGCCAGCTCGATGATGCGTTCGGCCAACCGCAGGCACTCGACCGCTTCGCCGGCCTGGACCTTGATGTTGGCCGGCGCGATGGCCAGCGCCACCATGAGATCCGGGTCCCCGATGGACTCCAACAGGCGGACACAATCCGATGCCACCCGGGAGGCGTCGAGGTAGCGACTGTGGAAGATCAGGGTCGTCATCAGCCCTGCCATGCCGATTGCCAGCGATACCTGATCGCCGGCCGCCGTGCACAGTTCGCGCAGTTCATCGAATCCGGTGTCGGCGACCGTGCCGCTGACCCACGAGGTGCTGCCGCACAACAGGGTTCGCGGGGAGATGCGCATGGCAGATCGGCCAGGGGCGTTGATGGGCAACCGGTCGGCGACCGCTCGGGCGCGTTCCCAGCTCAGGCGCGCGGCGCGAATATCGCGGTTCTGCGCCCACGCTCCGGCGCGCATGTGCCAGTCGAATGCGGCCTGCAGATCATCGGCCGCCTCACGATGCTCGGCGATCAACGCGGCATTCTCATCGAGGGCATCGGCGTGGTTTTCTTCGATCGCGGCGGCCAACTGCCGATGCAGCGCGGCGCGTTTGGCCTTGAGCTGGGATTCGTAGGCGACGATGCGGATCAGCGGGTGGTGAAACGCGTATTCGGCGCGCGGGGCGAGCCTGACTCGATCGATGAGTTCCGCGGCGAGCAGGGGGGCCACCTGGGCCTCACCATCGAGCAACGCCAACTGGTCGGCGTCGAACCGCAGCCCGATCACCGCGGCGGCCTGCAGGGTCCGCTTGACCGCCGGGTCGAGCCGGTCGATGCGGGAGGCGATGGTGGCATGCACCGTCGCCGGTACCACGAGATCAGCGTGATCGACCGCGCAGGAATAGTTTCCGGGCGAGCCGGCCAGCACACCTCGTTCGGCCAGATCGCGCACCATCTCCTCGGCAAAGAGCGGGTTGCCTGCAGCCCGCTCGGCCAGCCGTTCGCGCAGGGGCGCCGCCGACGGGTCTGAGCCGACCAGATCCACGGCAAGTTGGGCGGTCTGGGATGCATTCAGCGGCCCCAGGTTGATGGTGTGCGAGCTCGAAGTGCGGCTCAACGCCCCGTGGTATTCCGGCCGGTAGGTGACCAGCACCAACGAGGGGGTCTGCGAGGTCACGCTCAGCAGGTCTGCCAGCAGTGCGTCGCTGACCTCATCGATCCAATGCGCGTCCTCGATGACGTAGACCGCGGGGGTGGTACGTGCCAGCGAGACCAGGTTGACCAACCGGGTCACCCGGCGCCGACGGGCATCGGGGTCGATGGCCGACAACGCGGCCCCACCCCGAATTCCGAGCAGATCCTCGAAGAGCAGCAAGTCCTCCGGATCCGCGCCGGGAGCGCTCTCCTGGACTCGAGCTCGCGCTGCCGCGTCATCAAGATCCGCGATGCCGAGCGCGGTGCGCAGCAGCGAAGTCGCGGCGTGGAAAGGGATCTCGCGCGCATGGGACTCGCAGTAGACGGCGAACACGTCGACACCGCGGCTGCGTGCCGCGGCACTGACTTCGCGGGCGATGCGGCTCTTGCCGATCCCCGGCGGACCGGCGACCCCGACGACGCAACCGGTGCCCGCGATCGCCTCATCCAGGATGCCCCTGAGCGCCCCCATCTCCCAGGACCGGCCCACCAGCAGCGCATCATGACGCTGCTGGTGCCGGCGCTCCGGGGACATCCCCAGCAGCCGCCGCACTGGCACCGGCTCATCGGCGCCCTTGATCCGGGCCAACTCGGGCTCGCCCAGTACCGCAACCTGGTACACCAGCCGGGCAGTCGATTCGCTGAGCATCACACCGCCGGGCGGCGCGACAGACTCCATCCGCTGCGCGAAACCGACCTCCTCGCCGATCGCCGTGTAGTTCTGCGCGGCCGAGCCGAGTTCTCCGGCAACCACCTGCCCGGAATTCAGTCCCACCCGCAGTGCCAGGTTGACACCGTCGGCGTGGGACAGCTCCGCAGCCAGCTGCTGGGCCTGCCGCTGAATCTCCAGCGCGGCCAGGCACCCCCGCACCGCGTGATCCTCCAACGCCACCGGCGCGCCGAACACCGCCATGACGGCGTCACCGATGAACTTCTCCAGCGTTCCGCCGTAGCGGCCCACCACACCGGCGCAGCGGCCGAACAGGGCGGCCATGATCTCGCGTAACCGCTCGGCACCCACGGCCGCTGCGATGTCCATCGAATGGACCACATCGGCGAAGAGAACCGTCACCTGCTTGTACTCCGCGGATGCCGTGGCGGCGGTGGTCGCCGCGCCGCAGCAGTGACAGAACCGCGCGCCGGCCAGGCATTGACTGCCGCAGGTGGAGCAAGTGGTCGCCGCTGTCATCGCTGCGCCGCCGATCGTGATCCGGTTTACTACCTCGGAAAAGAATATGCATTTCTTTACTAAGCGATGTTTTTTTAACCGAATCATCCCCGGTCAGCCGGTAATTTTGCGGGTGCGCAACCCCGGCTGTGCGCGGAAGCGGTATCACGCGACGCGTTTTTCGGCTAAGGATTGACGGGTGGAAACGGTGCTGGTGACCGGAGCGTTCGGTTTGGTGGGCTCGGCGGTGGTCCGCCGGTTGGCCGCCTACCGCACCGGCGTGGTCGCCACCGACCTCGACACCTCGGCGAACCGCAAAGCAGCGGCCCGACTGCCGAAGACGGTGCAGGTGCGCTATGCCGACCTCACCGACCCCGCGGCGGTCGCCGAACTGGTCGCCACCGTCAAGCCCTCCGCGATCATCCACCTGGCCGCGGTGATCCCGCCGTTCATCTACCTGCGCCGCGACCTGGCCTACCGGGTCAACGTGGAGGCGACCGGACACCTGCTTGCCGCGGCGGCCCGCCAGCCCGCCCCGGCGCGCTTCGTGCTGGCGTCCAGCATCGCGGTATACGGCTGCCGCAACCCGCATTCGGTTTCCGGTGTCCTGACCGCCGACACCCCGACCCATCCCGCCGACGTCTACGGCGACCACAAGGTGCGCGCCGAACAACTGGTCCGCGACTCGGCGCTGCCGTGGGCGATCCTGCGACTCGGCGGCGTACTCACCGTGGATCCGGGCCCCTACGTCAATCTCGACAACCTGTATTTCGAGCAGCTGCTGCCCGCCGACGGCAGGCTGCAGACCGTGGACGTACGAGACGTCGCCGCGGCGTGTGTGGCGGCCACCACCGCACCCGTGGTCGGCGAAACCCTGTTGATCGGCGGCGACGACTCCCACCGGCAGCTGCAGGGCGAGGTGGCGCCGGCGATCGCGGCGGCCATGGGGTTGGTCAACGGGACGCCTCCGGGCCTGCCCGGCGACCCCGACAACGACGACGGGTGGTTCAACACCGACTGGATGGACTGCCGGCGCGCCCAGGAAGCGCTGGACTTCCAGCACCACTCCTGGCCGCAGATGCTGGCCGAGATCACCGCCCGGGCCGGCGTGAAGCGGTACCTGCTGGGGCTGCTCGCGCCGCTGGCCCGGGTCGTGCTCCGCCGGCGCTCTCCCTACCGCCGTACCGGCCAGACGTTCGCCGACCCGTGGCGGGCCATCACCGACAAGTGGAGTGACCCCCGCCCATGAACCAGGAATTCACCCTCAACCAGCGGCGCGCGCTGGCCGTGTTCACCGTGCTGGCGCTGGCCTTCGGCGCGTATTTCCTGCGCACGTACTTCGTGCTGATCGTGGTCGCCGCGGTGGCCGCCTACCTGTTCACACCGCTGTTCCGGTGGCTGCGCCGCCGGCTGCCGTCCGGCCCGGCAGCGGCCGGCACGCTGCTGACGGCGCTGGTCGCGGTGATCGTTCCGGTCAGTCTGTTGGTCTTTCTGGCGGTCGTGCAGATATCGCGCGCCGTGGGCGAGGTCGCCGATTGGGTTCAGGCCACCGATCCCAACGCCCTGGGCGACAAAGTGCTGAAGTTCATCAACAGCGCGCTGGCCAAAGTCCCGTTCCTGCACGTCGAGCTGACTATGGAAACGCTGCGCTCGGCGATGGTGAATGTGGCGCAGAAGGGCGGTGAGCTGCTGCTGCACGTCCTGGAGGGCGCCGTCGGCGGGGTGGTCGGCGCGGTCACCTCGGCGGTCATCTTCTTGTACGTGTTCCTGGCCCTGTTGACCCACCGCGAGGAAATGCTCACCTTGATCCGCCGGCTCAACCCCCTGGGCTCCGAGGTGACGGACCTGTACCTGGCCAAGATGGGCTCGATGGTGCGCGGCACGGTGGGCGGACAGTTCGTCATCGCGGCCTTCCAGGGCGTGGCCGGAGCCACCTCCCTGTACATCGGCGGATTCCACCAGGGGTTTTTCATCTTCGCGATCGTGCTGACCGCATTGTCGATCATCCCGCTCGGGGGCGGCATCGTCACCATGCCGTTCGGCATCGGGATGGCACTGTTCGGCAATGTCTTCGGCGGGCTTTTCGTGTTCTTCTTCCACCTCATCGTGGTGACCAACATCGACAACTTCCTGCGGCCGGTGCTGGTGCCCCGCGATGCCCGGCTCAATCCCGCACTGATGCTGCTGGCCGTCTTCGCCGGTATCGGCATGTTCGGCTTCTGGGGGATCGTGATCGGCCCGGTGGTGATGATCATCATCGTCACCACCATCGATGTGTACCTGGCGGCTTTCTCCAGTGAGGAGACCAGCGAAGAACTGTTGGCAGACGGTTAGCGCGTCGCCGTGGCTACCCGGTGCTTGACCACGGTGGGGAGACGTTTTCCCACGCTGATGCGCATTCCTTGTCGCAACCACGGCCTTATGATCCGTCCGTGGGGTCGGTCGATTCGCGCGTCGGTACACACTTCGGGCCATACCAGCTGACCCGCTTGTTAGGTCGCGGCGGTTTCGGCGAGGTCTATGCCGCTCGCGACACCGAAAAAGACCGCATGGTCGCCCTCAAGCTCATGAGCACCACCTACTCCGCCGACCCGGTTTTTCGCCAACGCCTCTTCCGCGAAGCCAGCACCGCCGGGCGCCTCAACGAACCCCACGTCATACCCATCCACTCCTACGGCGAAATCGACGGACAGCTCTACATCGACATGCGCCTCGTCGAGGGCACCGACCTGCAAAAGCTGCTCGCCCACACCGGCCCTTTGAAGCCCGATCGGGCTGTGTGGATCGTCCGCCAGATCGCCTCAGCACTCGACGCAGCCCACGCCGACGGCCTGGTGCACCGCGACATCAAACCTGCGAATATCCTGCTCACCGGCGACGACTTCGCCTACCTCGCCGACTTCGGCTTGGCTAACGCCGCCACCGACACCAAACTCACCAAAACCGGCAGCACCATCGGCACCATGGCGTACCTCGCCCCCGAACGCTTCACCCTTCTCGCCACTCCGGACCACCGCGCCGACATCTATGCGCTGACCTGTGTCCTCTACGAATGTCTGACTGGAACCCAGCCCTACCAGACCGCGGACCTACCCGCACTGATGGGCGCCCACCTCAATGCGCCTATTCCCCAACCCAGTGCCCACCGACCCGGCGTGCCGCCCGCCTTCGATGACGTCGTCGCCATCGGGATGGCCAAAGACCCCAACAATCGCTACCCCACTTCCGGTGCGCTGGCCACGGCGGCTCACTACGCACTCTCATCACCACAGTTCAACCCACATCAGAACGACACCCAAACCTATTGGCCTACAACGACACCCATACCTTCACCGCCATTAGAATCAGCCGCACGCCGACGCCCCAGCCGCCGCGCCGTGCTGACCACCGCACTGGTGCTCATCGGCGTCGTCCTCGCCGTCCTGGGACTCAAAGCCCTATCCCGCCCGACAGCACACCCGAAAGCTCAGGAGCGCAACGGAACCCAGCAATCCGACTTGCACCAGCAGGGTCCGCCGGGACAAACCCAGCTGCAGTTCGACTTCCTCACACTGCTCGGCGTGACGGCGGACGGGGAGGGCAACGTCTACGCCGTAGGAAGTCCGTGGAACACCATCACCGTGATGAAACTGGCGGCTGGGTCCACCACGCCGATCGAACTGCCGATCTCAGACCTGAAGAACGCGTCCGACATCGCGGTGGACAGCACTGGGGCCGTGTACGTCACCGACTACATGAGCAAGCGGGTGCGGAAACTCCCTGCCGGGTCGAGTTCGACGATCGATCTGCCCTTCTCCGAGCTCGCCGGCCCGGTTGGTGTGGCAGTGGACACGGACGGCGCCGTCTACGTCAACGACCAGGTCATTTACGGAGATAACAACATCTGGAAACTCGCGCCCGGGTCGGATTCGCCTGTCAGGCTGCCGATCAGCGGAAGCTTTGTTCAGCCGTCATTGGCAACAGACGCAGCAGGCAACCTTTACATGTGTCAGTTCACCGGCCGAGTTGTGAAGCTAGCGGCCAGTTCATACGCCGAGACCGTGGTGCCGTTTACCGGTCTCCAGCGCCCCGAAGGCGTCGCCACCGACAAAGAGGGCAGCATCTATGTCACCGACGCGAGCGCCAACAAGGTAGTCAAACTGCCCGCCGGCTCCGCGAGGCAGATCGAGTTGCCGTTCACCGACCTCCAGAACCCATCGAATATCTCCGTCGATGCGACCGGCAGCGTATACGTTGCCGACTTTGGCCAGGCTCGCATCGGCAACGGCCACGAGGGGCGGGGCCGCGTATTCAAGCTGGTGCCGCAGTAGTCCCCTACCGGGTAGCCGGCAGCGGCGGCTGCGACTGCACGGCCGCCGCCAGGGTCCGGAACAGCGCGGGGCTGCCGGCGCCGGTGATCGCCAGCTGCGTCGCCCCGGACGGCGCGGCCAGCCGGGTGGTCCACACCGGATCGCCGTCGCCCTGATACACCACCCATCGGGTGCCCTCGACATCCTCGGTGCCGGTGGGGTGCAGAGTGGGCTGGATCGAGGCGACGAGGGCATTCTCGTCGGCGTTGCTCTGGGTCAGACTCATGTAGATCCCGCTCGGGCTGATGTAGCCCACCCGCGAGGTCACCGCGCGCAACCGCTGCCCCGAGGCGTCGGTGCGCCCGTCGGTGATGCTGCCGCGGGCACCGGAGTTGGGTTGCCAGCCTTCGGGCAGCGCCGGCAACCGCACCGGAAAACCGAGGGTCTGCGCGTCGGCGTTCAATGCCGCGACGGCGTCGTAGGTGGGCACCGGACCGGGGGTGACGCCGCCGGGGCGAAACGCGCACGTACCGGCCAGACCGGCCAGCGCGACACAGGCCAGGACCAGCGGCACCAGCGACCAGAACATGTCACGGCCGTCCTGCAACAGACGTGGTTTGGCAGGCTTGGGCGCCGGTTGGGGCTCGTTGGTCACGGGAGCCAGTATCCCAGCTCGATCGAACCGATCCGGTTCTGGGAGAATCATGAGCCGTGACTGGCATGACGGGACCAACGCGACGCGAAGCCCCAGACCGCAACCTGGCCTTGGAGCTGGTGCGGGTGACCGAGGCCGGAGCCATGGCTTCTGGCCGATGGGTGGGCCGCGGCGACAAGGAGGGCGGCGACGGCGCGGCTGTCGACGCGATGCGCGAACTGGTGAACTCGGTGTCGATGCGCGGTGTGGTGGTGATCGGCGAGGGCGAGAAGGACCACGCGCCGATGCTCTACAACGGCGAAGAGGTGGGCAACGGCGACGGTCCCGAATGCGACTTCGCGGTCGACCCGGTGGACGGCACCACCTTGATGAGCAAGGGCATGCCCAACGCCATCTCGGTGCTGGCGGTGGCCGAGCGCGGCGCGATGTTCGACCCGTCGGCGGTGTTCTACATGAACAAGATCGCCGTCGGCCCGGATGCCGCGGACGTACTGGACATCACCAAGCCGATCGCGGACAACATCGCCGCGGTGGCCAAGGTCAAGGGCCTGTCCGCCCGTGACATGACGGTGTGCATCCTGGACCGGCCCCGGCACGCCCAGCTGATCGCCGACGCCCGGGCCACCGGGGCGCGCATCCGCCTGATCACCGACGGCGACGTGGCCGGCGCCATCTCGGCGTGCCGGCCGGACTCGGGCACCGACATGCTCGCCGGGATCGGCGGCACCCCCGAGGGCATCATCGCCGCGGCGGCGATCCGCTGTATGGGCGGAGCGATCCAGGCCCAGCTGGCGCCCACCGATGACGCCGAGCGACAGAGGGCCCTCGACGCGGGCTACGACCTGGATGCGGTGCTGACCACCGAGGACCTGGTCTCCGGCGAGAACGTGTTCTTCTGCGCCACCGGGGTCACCGACGGCGACCTGCTCAAGGGGGTGCGCTACTACCCCGGCGGCTGCACCACCCAGTCGATCGTGATGCGTTCCAAGTCCGGCACCGTCCGGATGATCGAGGCCTACCACCGGCTGTCGAAGCTCAACGAGTACTCGGCCGTCGACTTCACCGGCGACTCCCACGCCGCCTATCCCCTGCCCTGACGTCAAGCGAGGACCCAAACAGCTATGAGCGAGATCGAGTACCGCATCGAACACGACACCATGGGCGAAGTCCGGGTGCCGGTCACCGCGCTGTGGCGTGCACAGACCCAGCGCGCGGTGGAGAACTTCCCGATCTCCGGGCGCGGCCTGGAGCGCACCCAGATCCGGGCGCTCGGTCTGCTCAAGAGCGCGTGTGCGCAGGTGAACGCCGACCTGGGTCTGCTGGCCCCGGAGAAGGCCGCCGCCATCAAGGCCGCCGCCGCCGAGATCGCCGACGGCAAGCACGACGACCAGTTCCCCATCGACGTGTTCCAGACCGGCTCGGGCACCAGCTCGAACATGAACACCAACGAGGTGATCGCCTCGATCGCCGCCGCCAACGGCGTGAACGTGCACCCCAACGACGACGTGAACATGTCGCAGTCCTCGAACGACACGTTCCCCA
>NZ_JRMK01000126.1:0-11024 GCF_000972925.1 Mycobacterium sp. UM_Kg1
GGCGATCGAAGGCTATAACTTCCTCAATCTGCTGGGGCTCGGGCCGGCAACCGGCATCATCTCCTCACTGGTCAACACCCGCGAGCTGGCGCCCATCATGGCCTCACTCGCGTTCGCGATGCAGGCCGGCTGCCGCTTCACCGCGCAACTGGGCGCCATGCGGATCGCCGAGGAGATCGACGCGCTCGAATCGATCGCCATCCGGCCCATCCCGTTTCTGGTCACCACCCGACTGCTGGCCTCGACCGTCGCGGTGATCCCGCTCTACGTTGCATGTCTGGCGATCACCTACCTGACCTGCCAACTGGTGACGGGCCTGATCGGCGGCGGTTCGATCGGTCCCTACCTGCACTACTTCACGATGATGCTCAGCGGCCAGGACATCTTGTACTCGGTGCTCAAGTGCGTGGTGTTCGTGTGGCTGGCCTCAACGGTGCAGTGCTACTACGGCTTCTACGCCTCTGGCGGTCCCGAGGGCGTCGGGGTGGCCGCCGGACGCGCCATGCGTGCCAGCATCACGATCGTGATCATGGTCAACATGCTGCTGACGATGGCGCTGTGGAGCATCGACGCCGGCGCAAGGTTCGGAGGCTGACATGGCCAATTCCCTGGATACCGACGGACGCGGACCTTCCGAGCAACAGCTGCTCGGCGCGGGCATCGCGGTCCTGCTGGTGATAGCCCTGACCACCGCGGGCCTGCTGGCCAAGTCCACCGGCATGCTCAACTCCTATGTGCGGGTGATCGCCGACCTGATCAATGTCGGCGACGGGTTGCCCGCGCAGTCCGACGTCAAATATCACGGGCTGCTGGTCGGCAGCGTCACCGACGTGATCCCGGCCGCCTACGGCAAGCCGAACTATGTCCACATCAACCTCAAGCCCGATTACGCCAAGGACATCCCGAATTCGGTGACGGCGCGGGTCGTACCGTCCAACGTGTTCGCGGTGTCCTCCATCCAGTTGGTGGACTCCGGTGACGGTGGGCCCGCGATCCGCAACGGAGCCCACATCGCCGAGGACGGCGAACTGTCCACGGTGATCTTCCAGACCACCGTCTCGAAACTGCGGGACATTCTGGCCGCCACCGGGCGCGGGCGCGAAGATCACAGTCTGGGCATCCTGGCCGCGGTCGGCGCAGCGACCGACAACCGGCGCGTCAAGCTGCTCAGTGCCGGTGCGCACATGTCCCGGCTGCTGGATCAGCTCAACGGGATCGTCGCCACCGAGCCGGGACCGTCCACCGTCTCGGCGCTGCTGGAGGCCACCCACGGCCTGCAGGCCACCGCGCCCGACCTGGTCGACGCACTGCACCAGGCCGTCGAACCGATGCGGGCGTTCGCCGAGAAGCGCGCCGAGCTGGCCGCACTGGTCACCGGCGGTCAGCACACCGTGGGCGTCACCCGTCAGGCGTTCGACAACCACATCGACCAGCTGATTCAGATCACCCACGACTTCACCCCCGTGGTGGGCGTGCTGGCCAACAACGCCGACAAGTTCGTACCGATCTTCACCCGGGTCAACGGGCTCAGCGACAAATTCTTCGATCAGCTCTACCACCCCAAGTTGATCACCAAGAACATGCGGGCCAACCTTTCGTTCACCCCGCTGCACACCTACACCAGGGCGGACTGCCCGCAGTACGGCGAGGTGAAGGGACCGAGCTGCTTCACCGCGCCGATGATCTCCGTGCGGCCCGAACTGCCGGAGAATCTGCTGCCGCAGAACTACCGCTTCCCCGCCGGCCTCGAGCCGCCGGCCGGCACCGAGATCGGTCCTGACGGAAACCTGCATGCGGTCGGGCCGCCCGTGGTCAACCCGGATCGCAGCCTGGAGGACACCAACCCGCCGCTGCCGTGGTGGACCGGGCCGTTCCCGCGCGTCCCCGGCACCGCTGACCCGCTGGACCCGGCTCCCCCGCCCCCACCGAGCCCGCCCATTCCGGTGCAACCCCATGCACCGGAGTGGCAGCCGGCGCCGCCGGTGGCCCCGGCTTCCTACGGAGGCAATGTGGGTCCCGTCGGCAGTCAGACCGAACGCGCCCAGCTCGGGCTGCTCACCGGACAGGGCGGGCCGGCAACGGTGGCGACTCAGCTGCTGCTCGGCCCGGTCGCGCGCGGCAATGCCGTTTCCGTATCCGTCTCCGCCGCGGCCGAGCCCGCCCCGCCGAAAGCAGGTGGCAATAAGTGAGGTTCCGGGGCCCTTTGATCGGGCTGTCTGTGTTCATGGTCGTCTCTATGGCGCTGACCTGGCTGGTATATGCCACCTTGCGCCGTGACGTGGCCGGCGCCACGACACCGTACTCCGCGATGTTCACCGACGTCTTCGGGCTGCGCGAGGGTGACGACGTCCGAATGGCCGGAGTCCGGGTGGGCCGGGTGGAGAAGGTCGCACTGGACGGGAAGCTGGCGAAGGTCTCCTTCATCGTCCAAAGCGACCAGAAGTTGTACGGCAACACCGTCGCGTCGGTGACCTATCAGAACATCATCGGCCAGCGCTACCTCGGACTGTCGTTGGGCAGCAACGGAAACACCGAAGAACTGCCCCGCGGCAGCGTGATCGGCGTGGAACAGACCGACCCCTCTTTCGATGTCGGCACCCTGCTCAACGGCTTCAAACCGCTGATGTCGCTGCTGGACCCCAAGCAGGCCGACGATCTGACCAAGGGTGTTATTCAGTCGCTGCAGGGCGATCAGGACTCGATGGCCGCACTGGTCGAGCAGTCGTCAGCGCTCACCGCGACGCTGGCCGGGCGCGACGAGGTACTCGGCGACCTCATAACCAGCCTTAACAAGGTGACCGGAACTATCGCGGGGCAGAACGATCAGTTGGATCACGCGCTGACGCAGGCACGCCGGGCAGTCGCCGACCTGGACGCCCGGCGACCGGCATTGCAGTCCTCGGTCGGGTCGCTGGCCCAGGTGACGCGACAACTCGCGAAGATCACCGATGAGGTCTTCCCGTCCTTCGAAGAGATGATCAACCGGGAACCCGGTTTCACCAAGCACCTTGCCAGCATCGAACCGCAGCTGGCATTCAACGGCGCCAACCTGCCCCTGCTGCTCAAGGGCTTCGGCCGGATGTTCGGCGAAGGGGCCTACGGCATCGCCTACCTGTGTGACTTGAACGCCACGGGCTTCATGCCGGGCTCCAACGACATCAGCACGATGATCACCAACGCCGCGACTCCCGGCAACGCCCGCCCGCTCACAGCCGAGAACCTTGCCTGGTTCACCCCGAGATGCAGGAACACCGTCGATGGCTAGCATCAAACGATTTATCGGTCAGTGGCGCAGCCGGCCTCTGGAGTCCTACAACACCACGTGGCTGGGCTTCGGCGCACTGGCAGTGGTGGGCGTGGTCGTGGCTGCGGCACTGTTCGTCAAAGTCCTCGGCTTCGGCTATACGCGCTACACCGCGGAGTTCGCCCAGGCCGCCGCGCTGACCCCCGGAAACCCGATCATGGTGGCCGGCATCGAGGTGGGTCGGGTATCGAGCATGCGGCTCGCCGGTGACCACGTCGAGGCCGGTCTCACAGTTCGCAACGACGTCCCACTGGGCAAGGACACCCGGGCGAAGATCCAGGTGATGACGATCCTCGGTTCGCGCTACCTCAAGCTCGAACCGGACGGCCCCGGCTCGCTGCCCGGCAAACGGATTCCGCTCTCCCACACCGAGGTGCCCTATGACCTCGAATCCCTGTTGGAGGACGCCACCACCACCTTCGACCAGATCGACTCCGACCAATTCGCCCAGTCTCTGGCGGTGCTCGGGCGACAGATGAGCGGCCTTCCGCCGGTGGTTCCCCAGGCGATGGCCAATCTGCACGCACTCGCCAAGATCACCGGCGATCGACGCGACGAACTCGGCACCCTGTTGGCCAGCACCCAACGGGTGGCCAATACGCTGCACAACCAGCAGACAAGCCTGGGCAATCTGGTCGATCAGAGCCAGGATTTCCTGGGGGAACTGGTGGCGCGCCAGAACACCTTCCATGCCATGTTGTCGGCCCTGACCACTCTGGCCGGCCAACTCAACAATGTTGTGGTCAAGGACCGGTCGATGCTCGACGACATGCTGGCCAACATTCGCGCGCTCTCGGACATGCTCGGCCAGCATGACGACCTGGTGCGCAGCACGCTTCAAGCCGCAGCACCCGCGTTGCGGGGTGCGACGAATGCGACCGGCTACGGGCCCGGTATCGAGTTCTTCGCCGGCAACGGACTCTTGAACGACTCGTGGATGTGTGCGATAAGTGGACGTGCCAAGCAGTTCGGCATGATCGAGTACTTCAAGGACTGCAAATGAGCGCGCCGCCGACCACCGCCGACGACCCGATCGAAGAGCCCGGCGACACGGCGCCCACGCCCACAGCGGCCCAGCCTTCCGGCACCCCGGCGCGCCGGCGCGGCGTCAAGGCCATGGTGACGACGCTGGTCGCGGGGGCACTGGCCGCCGGCGCTGTGGCCGCCTACCACTTCAATCCGTTCGGCGGACATATCACTGTCACAGCCCAATTCGACAGCGCCGCAGGGCTCTATGAGGACAACGTCGTAGCGGTTCTCGGTATGCCGGTCGGCAAAGTCAAGAAGGTCACTCCCAAGGGCGAATACGTCGAGGCTGTACTCAGCGTCGACCGACGGGTGAAGATTCCCGCCGATGTGAACGCCGTGACCATCAACACCTCGATTCTGACCGCGCGGCAGGTCGAGCTGACCCCGGCCTATACCGGCGGACCGGTTCTGCCCGACCACTCCACCATCGGACTGAACCGCACTCGGACGCCCGTCGCGTTCGACCGCGTTCTGGACATGCTGGACAAGGTTTCCAAGTCCCTCGGCGGCGACGGCAAGGGCAACGGACCGGTGGCCGACGTGATCAACGCCGGCGCCGATATCGCCGATGGCAACGGTGAGCAGATCAAGTCGGCGTTGAGCGAGCTGTCACGCGCATTGCGACTCAGCTCCGACCGCGGCGAAGCTACCGGCGACCAGCTGACGACGATCATCACCAATCTCAGCTCCCTGATGGACGCCGCGGCTCGAAACGACGCGAAGTTGCGACAATTCGGTTCCACCACAAGGCAGTTGAGTCAGATGCTCGCCGATGAAGACTTCGGCACCGGGCGAACCGGCCGTATGCTCAACGAGGTCGTGACACAGGCGACTTCGCTGATTGCGGCCAACCGGGACCACCTCAAGCAGAGTGTGATCAACGGCGACATCGCCTTGACGACCATGGTGGACAAACAGCGTGACCTGAAAGAGCTCATCGATGTGCTGCCGCTGACGTTGGAGAACCTCTACAACGCCGTCGACACCAACAACGGCGCGGTCCGCCTGCACGCACTGGTCGACAAGATTCTCGTCGAGACCCAAAGCACCAAAGAACTGTGCAACATGATGCACCTTCGGCAGTTGGGTTGCAGCACTGGAACGTTGGCCGACTACGGTCCGGACTTCGGCCTCACCTATATCCTCGACGGACTTTCGATGATGGGACAGTAGACGTGACATCACGATGGAGAAGGGCACCGAGGACTGCCGTAGCGCTGCTGAGCGGCGCGGTCATCGCCTCGTCGGTGGCCGGCTGCGGTACCAGCGGGCTGGACAGCCTGCCACTGCCGGCGCCGGGGATCGGCCGCGGCGGTTACCTGATCACCGCGGTGTTCGCCAATGCCCTGAACCTGCCCGGGCACGCCAAGGTCAAGCTTGCCGGCGCCGACGTCGGTCAGATGGAGTCGATGGTCGCCCGCAACTACACCGCCGTCACCACACTGCGCATCATGGACGGGGTCCGGATCCCCGAAGGCAGCACCGCCGAGTTGCGTTCGGCGACGCCGCTCGGTGACGTGTTCGTGGCAATCAAGCCGCCGGTGCCGGTCGATCCGTCGGCGCCGCTGCTCAAGGATGGCGATGCGATCGGCCTGGAGTCCACCGCCTCTGCGGCCACCGTCGAATCGGTGTTGAGTTCGGCGGCGCTGCTGGTCAACGGCGGCGCGGTGCAGAACTTCACCAACATCATCAACGGCGCCGGGAAGGCGACCGGTGACCAGGGCCAGGCATTCGGCAAATTGATCACCCAGTCGAACGACCTGCTGCGAAAGCTCAACGCCCGGTCGGGTGAGATCGAGTCATCGCTGCGCGAAACCAGCCGGCTCGCCGATCGCCTCGACTCCCGCAGCGCGGCGCTCACAGACGTGCTCAACGCGGCGGGTCCGGCCACCGACACGATGGTTGACAACACCACCCAGATCGCTGACCTCGTCGAGCAACTCGGTGCCACCAGCCGACTACTGGCCCGGTTCCCGTCGATCGCCGGCACCGACGACTCGGGGCACAGTTTCGTCAAGGACGCCAACGTGCTCGCCAGCGCCTGGAATGACATGGCCACCGATCCCGACATCAGCCTGTACGCACTGAACCGGCTGATGGCACCGATGATCAAGATCACCGCGGGCACCGGCGCGGCCGTGCACGCCAGCATCGACCGCCTGGTGTGGGGTTCGATGCCCGACGCCGGGTTCAAGGGGGACCCCGCGTTCCACGGCCCGAAGCGCTATGACTGGGCCAAGTTGGCCGGCTCGATCAAGTACGCGCTGTGGCGGCTGCAGGAACGCGTAGTCGGCCGCGGACCCGATTCTGACATGGGGCAGGCGCCGTGGACCGCGATCGGTCCCCCGATGCCGCCTACGCCTGCCGAGCTCGAGATGGAGGCAGCGCAGTCCGGTCTGCTGGAACAGGGGCCGCGGCCATGATCGACGCACTGAGCCGGCGGCTCGTCGCCCTGGTCCGGGCCGGATATCGCCGCAAGAACCTGCTGTCGGGAATCGCACTTGCGATGACCCTGGCGGTCGCGACCTCGTATCTGCTGGTGGGCGCACTGCGGGTGAATCCGGCGCGGTCCACCTACCAGGTCACCATCGCACTGCCCGACTCCGGCGGACTGCTCGCCAATCAGGACGTGTCGGTGCGCGGTGTGCCGGTGGGCCGCATCGAGTCGCTGCGCGTCACCAGCGGTGGCGTCGATGCGGTCGTCAACATCGACTCCAAGGTGAAGATTCCCGCCGACAGCCCGGTGCGCGTCTCCGGCCTCTCGGCTGCCGGTGAGCAGTACATCGACTTCGAGCCCCCGTCGAGCTCCGGGCCTTATCTGACGCGGGGCAGCGTGGTCTCGCGCGATCGAGCCACCACACCGATCCCGATTTCGCAGTTGCTGGCCGACGCGGACGGCATGTTGGCCCAGACCGACACCCGCAAGATGGAGCTGATCAAGAAGGAGCTCAGCCTCTCCGACGAAGGCCCGAGCAAGCTCACCGACATCGTTGACGGTGGGTCCTTCTTGTTGTCCACCCTGGATTCGGTGCTGCCGGAGACGGTGAGCCTGCTCAAGTCGAGCCGCGTGGTGCTGACCATGCTCAGCGACGTCAACAACGGCATGGCCACGACCGCGGCGAACCTGGACAAGGTGTTTCGGGGAATCACTCCGATGATCGGCGGGTACAACCGGCTGCTCGATCAGGGACCCGGAATGTTGTCGGCCGTCGACAGCGTCTTCGACGACAACTCCGACGCCATGGTGGGCCTGTTGGGCAACCTGGCCACCGTGTCTCAGCTGCTCTACGTCCGCGTACCAGCGCTCAACGCGCTGTTCCCCAACTACCGCGGTTCGACGTTGGAGGCGCTCAGCTCTGTGATCCGCGAGGACGGGATGTGGGCCACCGTCGATGCCTACCCCCGCTACACCTGCGACTATGGCGTGCCACGGCGCCCGCCGTCAGCGGCGGACTTCCCTGAGCCGTTCCTCTACGGCTACTGCCGCGACACCGACCAGTCGGTGTTGGTGCGCGGCGCCCACAACGCGCCCCGCCCACCGGGAGACGACACCGCAGGCCCACCCCCGGGTGCGGACCTCGCCGCGACCACCGATCCCACGCCCAAGGGCCGGTACACGATCCCCCCCCCGTACGGTGGCCCACCGCTGTTGATCGACCCGCCCCGCTGATGTTCAAGGAGGCACCGCGGTGAGTACCGCTGAGGAACCGACCGCGCAGGACAGCACCGAAGACGCGGAATCCGCCGCGAGCGAGCCGGATTCGAGTGCCGAGGAGCCCGCGGAGGACACCGCGGTCGTGACGACTGCCCCGACGCCGGCGTGGAAGCGTCGGGCGCTCTGGCGGCGAGTCGCCATAGCGGCGACCTATCTTGCGGTCTTTGGGTTGGTCATCGCCTTCAGTTGGCAGCTGTGGCAACAACATCGGGTCTCCTCAGCGGAGGCCGCCGGGCGCCACGCCGCCGAGGACTACGCCCAGGTGTTGACCAGCATCGACTCCAACAAGGTCGATGACGACTTCAACGCGGTCCTCAATGGTGCGACCGGGGAGTTCAAGGACACCTACACCAAGGCCAGTGTGCAGTTGCGGCAGCTGCTGATCGACAACAAAGCCACGGCACACGGCACCGTGGTGGAGTCGGCAGTGCAGTCCGGTTCCCCAGACAAAGTTGTGGTGCTGTTGATGGTCAACCAGACCATCACCAACTCCACCCGCCCGGACCCGCGGGTGGACCGCAGCCGAATGAAGATGACGATGGAAAAGGTCGACGGCCGGTGGCTGGCGAGCAAAGTGGAATTGCCTTAGGAGGCAAGCTATGTGGGCGACCCGGCTATTGACGGGCATGCTTGCCGCAACGTTTGCGGTGTCCGCGGCGTCCGGGGCACCGGTCGCTAGCGCTTCGGCGCCGTCGTTCTGCGACGGCCTGGGCGGCAACTGGGACGGCCATTTCTGCACCACTGAGGTGCACTCGCAACGGCTGGCCACCCGCTACATCCGGATGGCGGTACCAGGAGACCTCGTCGATCATCCCGTCGCCGGGCCCCCGATCCGCGAATACCTGTCCAAGCTGTTCACCAATTGGCGCACCAAAGGTGTGTCGATGGTCGTCGACAGCTGGGGCAACGAGAACTACGAGATCTTCCAGCACGGCAGGGCCCTGAGCGTGGTCTTCCACGAGGACTACCACGGCGAGGGGCCCTACATCAACAACGCCTACCGCACCTTCACTTTCGACATGGGTTCGGGCGGCCGGCAGTTGCAGTTGGCGGACATCACCAAACCCGGAGTCGACCCGCTCGCGGTGATCCCGCAACTCGGTGAGCCCTACATCGTCGAGGCACTGGACCGGGCGTTCTGGGAGCATCGTCCCGGCGACTACCCCTTTGTCCCGGAGCGCTTCACACCCGACAAGGTCTTCTCCGGCGGATACCGGTCCTGGGCTCTCACGCCCGATGCGCTGATCCTGTACATGCCCGACTACCCGGTCAGCCACGACAGTCCGATCCAGTACAACCAGATGCAGTGGTTCATGGACGGCGGCAACGTGCAGGCACACATTCCGCTGTCGGCACTGAGTTCGATCCTGCGTCCGGAATACGGCGGTTCCTGACGGACTCTGGGGGCTAGCCGTAGCGGAAGAGGGCCAGGCTGACCAGCACCACCGCACCTGCCATCGCGATGATGGGCGCGACGAACACATGCGTGAGTGTCGCGCCGACGACGGCGCCCAGGATCATCACGAAAACGACTGCGTAGCGCAGATTCTGGCGGTCCCCTCTCCCCCCGGCCAGCCGGCTGTCCACGCCGAGGCCGACGATCGTCGAGGTGAGTACCGTGGTGTAGAGCTCCTGGATGCCGAATTGGCGGGCAGTCGAGTTCTGTACCCCGAACGCCACCGCAAGACCGGCGATCAGAACCAGCTTGCTCATGTCGCTGTAACTCAGTACACCCAAGCCGGCCAGGGTGGACAACAGCAGCAGCAGTACCGCCTCCAGACTCAGCGCAACGGTCAGCCACCGCCGGGGGTTCGGATTCCCATACCTCCGGAACAGACGGCCGCTGATCACCGCGCCGGTGAAAAAGCCGGCGATTGCGACAACCACGGCGGTCAGGTCGAAGCCGGTGCCGGGCACGAACAGAAAGCCCAGAAAAATGGCGTTGCCGGTCATATTGGCCACGAAGACGCGCCCGAGCACCAGCACACTGACCGCGTCGACAAGGCCGGTGGCGAACGTCAGCAACAGCAGCGCAACCACGGTGCGCCGTTGCGACAACGGCGACGCGATCGGCATGCTCCCCGCTACCCCCGCCCGGCGCCCGCGCTCAGCCCTGCAGACGGGGGGTGAGGTCCAGCGAGGTGATGGTGGGCATCCTGGTGACCACCCAGCGGTTCTGGTCCCGCTTCATGTAGAGCCGATAGGTCAGGTACTTGATCTGCGGGATCGATCTGCTCAGCTCACTGGTGGCCGTGGTGTTGGTGTAGACGATCACCGTGGCCTCGGGCCCGTCGAGGGTCTCGACGGCCGCACCGACGATCTCGGTGGTGTCGGTGACGCGGGCCTGCTTGTTGCTGTCGGCGATGGCGTCGATGAACTTGCGGTATTGAGCTTCCAGATCACCGCTGAGGTAAACCGCGGCCCGATCCGGCAGCGAGTCCATGTTCTCCGGGGTGTAGTTCCACAGCGTGTGGATCGCCCTGGCCGCGGTCCGGGCGATGTCGAGCTTGATGGCCACCTCCGCACGGTCACGCAGGTAGGGTTGCGCCGCGGCACCCGCGAACGCCGCCGCGCCGATAAACGCCGCGACCGCAACAGCGACCGCTACCCGGATGCCGATGCCCCGCCGCCGCGCCGGCGTACCCGCAGCGGCGGTCAGGTGCTGCTCGCTGTCGGCCTCGGTGTCGGTTTCGGCGTCACCCTCAGGCTCGGTGTCGGCTTCGACTTCGGCCGCCGACTCGCTTTCCGGTGTCGCCTCGACCGCGGGATCGGCCTGGGGATCTATCGGCGCACCCGAGGACGCGTCGGTCACAGCACCTGGTTCAGATTGCTGATCTTCCACTGGTCCCCTTCCTTCTGCGCCGTCGCCAGCCATCGGGTGGCGACCCGGACATCGTGCTTGCCGTCCGGCGACTTGCCGCTGTTCTCCACGGCCACCAGCATGGTGACGCTGCCCTCGTCGTTCCAGCGTTCGAC
>NZ_JRMK01000127.1:0-10849 GCF_000972925.1 Mycobacterium sp. UM_Kg1
AGATGTGTATAAGAGACAGGATCTGGACTGGCTGATGGCAAACGGCGAGCGCACCGGGTGGTACGTCGGACGGGTGCAGGCCCTGTTGGCGCGCGTCCTGACGCTGCCCATGCCGACCGCGGCGGCCGTCGTCGGCCACGCCTTCGGGGCCGGCGCCATGCTGGCACTGGCCCACGACTTCCGGGTGATGCGCGCCGACCGCGGCTTCTTCTGCCTGCCCGAGGTCGACATCCGGATCCCGTTCACCCCGGGAATGGCGGCGCTGATCCAGGCCAAGCTCGCCCCGCAGGCGCAGGTGGCGTCCATGACCACCGGCCGCCGATTCGGCGGGGTGGACGCCGAGCGTTTCGCGATCGTGGACGCCACCGCCGGCGAAGGCGCGGTGGCCCCGGCCGCGGTCGAGATGCTGCGGCCGCTGGTGGGCAAGGATCCGGGCACCCTCGGCGCGATCAAGGCCACCATGTTCGGCCCGGCCGTGGCGGCCCTGACAGCCTGAGCTGATACCTCAGCCCGCTTCCAGCCGGGCGCGGACCGCCGCCAGCCGCTGGGCGAGTTCGGCTTCGCCGATCACCCCGCGGGCGATCAGCGAGTGCGCCAGCGATACCAGCTGGTTCTCCGGGAACGGCAACTGTCGATAGCGGGTCGTCGACAGCGCGTCCTCCTCGTCGCGGCGGTCCTTGAACGTGAAGCTCCCGGCATCGAGGGCATCGCACATCCCGTCGAGGCTGGTCTTCCACGGCGGCAGAGGGTTTTCCACGCCGTACTTGGCCGCCATGACCGGCCAGGACTGGTTGCGTTCGGCGATTTCGGCCAGTGTCGCAATGAGCTCGGTGTGTCCCGCGGGCTGTGGACCGGGGACGGTGGGGTTCACGACGGCGCACCGCTGCCGGTGACCGGGTTGTTCGCCGGCCGGGTCTTGGTGATGACGTTGCTGCTCACCCCGGGCTTGGGCAGGGCGACGCCGATCAGGCAGTCCCGCGTGATGATCTCGGCCAGTTGGTCCTCGGTCCAGCCCTCAGTGCCCGCCGGCCGCATCGGCATCACCATGAAGCGGTGCTTCTGGTTGGAATCTTCCACCCGCACTTCGACGTCCTCGCCGAGATCGAGACCGAACTCGGAGAGAACCTGCCGCGGCCAGCGCACGATCCGGCGCCGGTAATTCGGGGTGCGGTACCACTCCGGGGAGTTACCCAGGATCGGCCGCGGGTAGCACGAGCACAGCGAGCAGACGATGACATGGTGCACGGTGGGGGTGTCCTCGAGAATGTGGAAGGCGACGAAGTCGCTGGGCGTGCCGAACCCGGTGGGTTCGAGCCAGTCCACACCCACCTGTTTGCATGCGGCGATCGGGTCCGCGAGGGCCGCGGCTTTGAACTGCGGGTCCACCCAGGCCTTGGCGACCAGGCGGGCGGCCGCGGTCGGGCCGATGTTCTCGGCGTACTCGGTGAGATGGCGGTGCTCTTCGGCGGTGAACAGCCCCTTTTCGATACACAGTTCGCGCAGCGCGATCTCGAGGACTTCGAAGTCGGTGATCTCTTCGACCATCGGCTTGACCGTGCGGGCGTGGTCGTGATCGTGGTCGTGATCGTGCATGGGCGGGCCTTTCCGTCGCAGGTGTCAGGCCGGCTCCAACCAGCGTTCGGGAAGTTCGGTCTGCAGGCTGTCGTGGGCCGGCCCGGTGTAGGTATCCCACAATTCGGTCTGGTTGAACCGCACGATGTAGAACCACTCGGGTTGGGCGTCCTCGCGGTCCCACGATTCGTCCTCCGGCGCCGGGCTCTCATAGGCGACCTCGGCGATCGTGCCCGTGGCGCCGCGCACGTATTCGGGAGTGCGGGTGTAGAACATCACGGGCAGATTGCGTACCCGGACCCGGTCACCGAGCGTAAAGCGGGCTGGGCCGGCACGCCCGGCGAATCTCTGCGGGTCGCCGACGCCCACCGCTTCCAGGTGGTGCTTGTTGCGGGCCACGGCCGAGCCGTCGCCTTCGCAGCGGGGTTGGGCATCCAGGTGAGCACCCGCCGGCAGCCCGGCGAGCCGGTCGTACACCTGCGCCAGGCGCTGGGTCAGCTCGCCGGAGGTGATGTGCTGCTTCTCGATCAGCACGCGGCCCACCGACCACAGCCATCGGGCGTAGTAGGGCAGGCCGAGGTACACCGCACGACCCACGTCGACGTTGCCGATGCGCCGGCGTTCCTCGGAGACCCAGATCCCGCGCCACCCGAGCGTTTCGCACAGGACGTAGGTCATCAGTTCCCAGCGCTCTTCCTCCTTGTTCTCGAAGACCCCCGGGGCCGCCGGTTCCCCACCGACGTCGTGGCTCGTCTTGAGATAG
Source organism: Mycobacterium sp. UM_Kg1 (assembly GCF_000972925.1). Classification (NCBI taxonomy): domain Bacteria; kingdom Bacillati; phylum Actinomycetota; class Actinomycetes; order Mycobacteriales; family Mycobacteriaceae; genus Mycobacterium; species Mycobacterium sp. UM_Kg1. Next base: position 2,336 of record NZ_JRMK01000127.1, read on the forward strand.
GCCCAGTAGTGATCCCGGCTGACCTGATCCGGCATGGGCCATTCCGGATCCTCCGGAAAGGTGGCACGCAGCCGGGACAGCAGCGAGAGCTGTTCTTCGCGTTCGGCAGCTGTTGTCATGGGCGATCCTCGATACCGGTCGCCGGCCGCATTGACTACGGCCCACGGCCACACTTGTCACGCGCTGAAACCACAGCATAACCCGCAAGACGGGCCGGGATAAGGGTCCGTTCGGCCGGGCTCAGCCGCAGGTGATGCGGCTGCCGGCCCGGTCCAGCGGATCCGGTCCCAGCCCCAGGAACTCCGAGCGCAGCCGGTCCCACAGCTCCAGCTGCTCCCACGCCGGTTCGGCCCGGACCTGCTGATCGTTGGTCAGAAACGGGTTCGGCAGCAGCACCGTCATCATCTGCTCGTCGCGCCCGTTGAACAGCCGCACCCCCCACGACGAGGGATCGCCGTCGCGCCCGAAGAAGCGGTACAGCTCCGCACGCGCGCACTGACGGATCTTCCGCAATTCCCGGGGCGCCCCGACGTGGTTGCCGATGCACAGGTGAAAGTGCCAGCGGCCGAAGTCGACGGTGGCGTAACCGTCGGCCACCGAGATCTTCTTGGGTGCATTCGGAGCGACCACCTCCCAGGCGGCACCCTGGATGATGGTCCCGAACCAGATCTCGTCCCAGTACTCGTCAAAGCACAGGTGCAACAGCTTCAGAAGGTCGGCCTTACCGACTGGAAGCGGCCAAACCTGTTCTCTGCCACCGCCTTCGGCTTCCACGATGGCAGGTTCGACGAGCTGATTCTGGGTCATGTCGATCTACCTCTTCTGTCCGGTCAGCAGCACGCTGGGGCGTACCGGCCAGGACAGTCAGGCGCGCCGCTCGCTCCCCGGTCGGCGGCTCTTTCACGATACCGAAACCGGTGGCCGGACCGTGCCGTATCGGGCGGGTTCGCTCCCCGGCTAGGTCAGTCGCTCGGTGAGGAACTCCACGACACGCTTGCGCGCCTCGTAGGCGGGGTGGCCGTCGGCCTCGCGGACCTGATCGGTGAGCACCGAGTGCGCCATCCGGGACAGGCCGTGCGGGTTGCCCGACGAGGAGTCGATCTCGATCACCTCGAAGGCGTCCCCGAGTCGGGCCTTCAGCGTCGCGAAACGGTCACCGGGAGCCATCTTGTCCTCGCTGAACCGCAGGCCGAGAGCGCACAGCCCCTCGTTGGCGGCGCGGTCGGCGACGACGCCCAACTCGACCTCGGAGAGCCCGGGGTCACGGCGCTGCTTGAGTGTCAGCGGGATCGGCACAGACGGCTGGCTGAGCACCGGAGCCAGCACGGCGTCGTCGACGGCTGCGGCCAGCGCGAATCCGCCCGTGAAGCATTGGCCGATCACCCCGACCCCCTTACCCGGGGTCTTCTCGTTGAGATCACGGGCAAGTGCCCGCAAGAACTGGGTCACCGGCCGCTGCTTGTCGGTGGCAAACCCGGCGAATTCCCTTGCCACGCAGCCCCGACTGATGGTGGCCAATGCGTAGCCGGGTGTGATCGCCTTACCCGGCACACCGAACAACGACGGAATCGCGACGGTGAACCCGTTGTCCACCAGGTGGTTTCCCAAAGCCAGCACCCCGGGATGCACTCCTGGCATCTCGGGGATGAGCACCACGCCGGGACCATTCCCCTTGCGATACACATCATGGGTGAACCCACCGCCGGTGAATGACTCGGCGACCCATCCGGTCAGGTCTGCTTGGGGTGCCTTCATGTGGCCCTGTGCCCTTCCTCGGCCGGCGTCCGCGGCCCGAGTGTTAGGGTATCGGCGCGAAGCGCCAGGCACGCGGCGTTGCGCCCCGTTTCCGCGACGATGGGGTGAGTCGGCTGAGCGAACCGGATCTGCACCATCACGGCGACGTCGAGGCCGGACCCGGCCTGCTTGACTTCGCGGTCAACGTCTACGCCGGGCCACGCCCGGACTGGCTCGAGCACGCCCTGCATGCGTCCCTCGATGACGCGGTGGCCTACCCCCAGGTATCGGCGGCCCGTGCCGCGCTGGCAGACCGGCACGGTCTTTGCGCCGCACAGGTACTGCCCACTGCGGGCGCGTCGGAGTCCTTCGACCTGGTGGCCCGCATGCGGCCGTGGCGTTGCCCGGTGGTGGTGCATCCGCAGTACACCGGCCCGCATGCCGCGCTGACCGCGGCCGGTCACAGCGTCACGACGGTGCCGTGCCGGGCCGACGACGACTTCGCGCTGCACCCCGACGCGGTGCCCGCCGACGCCGACCTCGTGGTCGTCGGCAACCCGACCAACCCCACCGGGGTGTTGCACCCAGCACAGACACTGCGCCAACTGCTGCGCCCCGGCCGCGTGGTGCTGGTCGATGAGGCCTTCCTCGATGCGATCCCCGGTGAGCCAGAGACTCTCTGCGGGGAACGGCATCCGGGGCTGCTGGTAAGCCGCAGCCTGACCAAGCACTGGTCGATTCCCGGGATTCGCGCGGGATACCTGCTTGGCGACCCCGCGCTGCTCGCCGAGGCAGCCCGACTGCAGATCCCGTGGTCGGTGTCGGCTCCGGCGCTGGCCGCCATGCGCGCCTGCTCGGATGCTCGGGCAGCGCGCGAAAGTGACCGGCGTGCCCTGCAGCTGGCATCTTGGCGGGCGCACCTGGCTGCGGGCCTGGCCGCGCGCGAGGTGCGGTTGGTCGCAGGCCCGGCTCCATTTGTGCTGGCCCAGGTCGGGCGCGGCGTGCACACGGCGTTGCGCGAGAACGGCATCGCCGTGCGACGTGCGGACACCTTTCCGGGCCTGGACGACAGTTGGGTGCGGATCGCGGTGCGGCCGCCGGGACTGACCGATGAGCTGCTGGCCGCACTCGACCGGGCCCGGCAGTGATTGCGGGCCGGGCGCTGGGCTTGGCGCTGGGGTACGCCGCCGACCGCGCCTGGGGCGATCCGCGACGGCTGCACCCGGTCGCCGGATTCGGCGCCTGTGCGCTGGCAATGGAGCGGCGAACCTATCGCGACAACAGGGCCAGCGGGATGGCCCATGTTCTGATGCTCGTCGGCGGCGCCGTCGGGCTGGCATATGCGGCCGAGCTCTGCGCCCGAACGCTCTGGGCGCGCACCGCGCTGACCGCCGCAGTCACCTGGGCAGTCCTCGGCGGTCGATCACTGGAGCGCGAAGCCGACGCCGTACACGCCTTCCTGGCCGCCGGCGACCTGGACTCTGCCCGTGCCCGCGTGCGCAACCTGGTCGGGCGCGACACCACGGCGCTGGAACCCGACGAGATTGCCCGGGCCGTCGTCGAATCCGTCGCGGAGAACACCTCAGACGCGGTGGTGGCGTCATTGGCGTGGGGGGCGATGGCGGGCGTTCCGGGTCTGGTCGCGCACCGCTGCGCCAACACGCTGGATGCCATGATCGGACACCGCAATGCCCGCTACGTCCGGTTCGGCTGGGCAGCAGCGCGGTTGGACGATCTGATGGGCCTGCCGCCTGCGAGGTTGAGTGGCGTCCTGGCGGCTGCCCTTGGCTCTGATCCCGCAGGCGCACTGCGGGCGTGGCACCGAGACTCCCGGCGCCATCCCAGTCCCAATGCGGGGGTGGTCGAAGCCTCGTTTGCCGGGGCGCTGGGGCTACAGCTCGGCGGGGTGAACACCTACTACGGGAATCGGCGGGAAGATCGGGCACGGCTGGGCTGCGGTCGAGCTCCCGCACCGTCGGATATTCCGCGGACGACGCGGCTGGCCCGGCGGGTGGGCGTCGGCGCCCTCCTGACCGCGGTGACCTGGTGTCTGGTCTCTGGGACCAAGAGGTAACAAATAATTGACGGCCCCTCCGGCCGGGATCGCGGGCTTCCAGCTATGGCCTGGCAAATGTGTCCAGAGCTGAATTAGGCCTGTCACACGTCTGTAACAGCCCCGCCATCAAACCTTCCTAGGGTGAAGCAACTCACGCCACATGTAACGATAGGAAGTCCATTGAGTGGAAACAGCACCCGCTCGCAGGCGATTGCACAAGTCGAAGCCCGTGTACCCCCCGCATGCAGCTTCGACCCCGAACAGGCCCCCGGTGAGATCTTCGGCGCCAACGTGTTCACCAGGGCGGAGATGCAACGCCGGCTGCCCAAGGCGATCTACAAATCGGTGATAGCTACCCTCGAAAAGGGCGCCAAGCTTGACCCGACGGTGGCCGACGCTGTTGCCGCCGCGATGAAGGACTGGGCGTTGGAGAAGGGCGCGACCCACTACGCGCACGTGTTCTACCCGATGACCGGGCTGACCGCCGAAAAGCACGACAGCTTCCTCGAACCGGTTTCGGACGGACAGGCACTGGCTGAGTTCGCCGGCAAGACCCTGACCCAGGGCGAGCCGGACGCGTCCAGCTTCCCGTCCGGAGGTCTGCGATCGACGTTCGAGGCCCGCGGCTACACCGGCTGGGATGTGACCAGCCCCGCCTACATTCTGGAGAATCCGAACGGCAACACGCTGTGCATCCCCACGGTGTTCGTCTCGATGACCGGTGATGCGCTGGACTACAAGACGCCCCTGCTGCGCAGCCAACAGGCCATGGGTGTGCACGCCGAGCGCATTCTGAAACTCTTCGGGCACACCGACCTGGAGAAGGTGGTCTCATTCTGCGGCCCCGAGCAGGAGTACTTCCTGGTCGACCGGCACTTCTTCGTGGCACGGCCCGACTTGCTCACCGCCGGCCGCACCCTGTTCGGCGCCAAGCCGCCCAAGGGGCAGGAGTTCGACGACCACTACTTCGGCGCGATCCCCGAGCGGGTGCTGGGCTTCATGATGGACACCGAGCGGGAGCTGTTCAAGCTCGGCATTCCGGCCAAGACTCGCCACAACGAGGTCGCCCCGGCTCAGTTCGAGGTGGCCCCGATGTTCGAGCGGGCCAATATCGCCTCGGACCACCAGCAGTTGATGATGACGGTGTTCAAGACTGTCGCCAAGAGGCACGGTATGGAGTGCCTGTTCCATGAGAAGCCCTTTGCCGGGGTTAACGGCTCCGGAAAGCACGTCAACTTCTCGGTGGGTAACGCCGACTTGGGTTCACTGCTGGTGCCGGGTGACACTCCGCACGAGAACGCCCAGTTCCTGGTGTTCTGCGCGGCGGTCATCCGTGCCGTGCACAAGTTCGCCGGGCTGCTGCGCGTTTCGGTGGCATCGGCCACCAACGACCACCGACTGGGCGCCAATGAGGCGCCGCCGGCGATCATCTCGATCTTCCTCGGCGATCAGCTCGCAGATGTCTTCGAGCAGATCGCCAAGGGCGCTGCGACGTCGTCAAAGGGCAAGGGCAGCATGATCATCGGCGTCGACACCTTGCCGGAGCTGCCCACCGACCCGGGCGACCGCAACCGCACCAGCCCGTTTGCCTTCACCGGCAACCGATTTGAATTCCGGGCGCCCGGTTCGAGTCAGACCGTCGCCGTGCCGATGATCATCCTGAACACCATCATGGCCGACTCGTTCGACTACCTGGCCACCGCGCTGGAGAAGGCAGTGGCCGATGGCGAAGACTTCGACAGCGCGGTGCAGAAGCTGCTCACGGACGTCATCACCGAACACGGGGCGGTGGTGTTCAACGGAGACGGCTACTCGGAGAACTGGCAGGCTGAGGCCGCCGCACGCGGGCTGCCCAACCTCAAGACCACCTTGGACGCCATCCCGGAACTGATCAAGCCCGAAGCAATCGAGGTCTTCGAGAAGTACGGCGTCTTCAACGAGCGCGAACTGCAGAGCCGCTACGAAGTGCGACTGGAGCAGTACGCGCTGACCATCGGCGTCGAGGCCAAGCTGGCGCTCGAAATCGGGTCGACCATCATCCTGCCGGCCGCGATCCGCTATCAAACAGAGCTGGCGCAGAACGTCGCCGCATTGACGGCAGCCGGTGTGACACCGAATCTGACGCTCCTGCAGTCCGTCTCGGAGCCGATCAATGCGCTGACCGAGGCCCTGGACACCTTGAAGGCGGCACTGTCCGATCATTCGGCGGAGTCCGCGCTCGACGAGGCCACGCATGCCCAGAAGGCACTGTTGCCCGCCATGGATGCTGTCCGGGCCGCTGCCGACACGTTGGAGGGTGTCGTGGCCGACGACCTGTGGCCGCTGCCGACCTATCAGGAGATGCTCTACATCCTCTGATCCGCGGGGAGTGGTCAGATTCTTCGCCTGGGGTGGGTCTGCCCTATCAGAGACGCATCCCAGGCGAAGTGTCACGACTCGCTTCTGATCAGCTCAACGACCGGGATCACCCGCTGGGTGCGTTCACGGTACGTGGCGAAGCCCGGGTAGCGCTCGGCTTGGATCCCATAGAGCCGGTCGTGCTCGGCGCCGGTGATTTCGGTGGCCGTGACCGCGAAGGTGTCGGTGCCGAGTTCTACCGTCGCCGAAGGATTGGCCCGCAGGTTGTGATACCAGCTCGGATGGCTGTCCTTGCCCTCGTTGGACGCGAACACGAAGATTCGCTCGCCCTCCGGCAGATACATCATCGGGCTGGTGCGCAGCTGTCCCGATTTGGCCCCGGTGGTGGTCAGCAACAGGACCGGGGCCCCTTCGAATCGACCGCCCAGCTTTCCTCCGCTGCTGCGGAACTCCGCGATGTTACGGGCGTTGAACTCCAGGGTTCGCTGTGCGTCCACGGGCGACCATCTCCTTAGTCGATACCCACGAAGTGCTCGATCACCGGCGGCGATTCGTAGAAGCCGTGCAACAGCGCACGCCACTGTTCGAACTCCGGCGACTTCCGGAACCCCTCGGTGTGCGCCTCAATGTTCTCCCACTGCACCAGCAAGAGGTACAGATTCGGCGACTCGACCGAGCGGGACATCGAAATCCCGAGGAATCCGGGCGCAGCGGAGATCAACGGTCGCGCCTTGGCGAAGGCTGCTTCGAAATCGGCTTCGCTGCCTGGCCGGATGGGCAGTACTCCATGTTCCACAATCACGCCTGCCAGTCTGCCCGACGGCGTCGATAGCCGGGATTACCGCCTAAAGACCCTTGTCTGTTACCGAATGACACAGATACGTTACCCGCGACAGCCACAGATTTCCCTGGAGGTGACGGGATGAGCGCTCTGGCAGCGGCAGTCGTCTTTGTCTGGTTGGGCATGGTGCTGGCGATCTCTTTCCTGGAAGCGCCACTGAAGTTCCGAGCGCCGGGGATCACCCTTGCACTGGGGCTCGGTATCGGCCGACTGGTGTTCCGGGCCCTCAACGCGGTGGAGATCGTGTTGGCGGCGGTGGTGGTGTTGGCGGCGGTGGTGGTGTTGGCGGTGGCCACCGCTGCCCCGGGACCGATCGCGCTGGCCGGGGTCGCCGTCGCGGTGGCGGTGCTGAGCGGGCAGATACTGCTGGTCCGGCCCCTGCTGCGCCGTCGCTCGGATGCGGTGCTGGCCGCGCAGACCGCACCACCAGGCGGAATCATCGAGCGCTCCCGCGCCCACTACGCCTACGCGGGTCTGGAGGTGGTCAAGGTCGCCGCACTGCTGACCGCGGGCGTCGCCCTGCAGCTCGCCTCAATAGCCGGCTAGGTCCCCGCGCGTTCGGGTGCCGTTCCTACCACCGGGCAACACCCGCCTCACGGCGCGCCCGGCGGTAGGAACGGCAGCCCCGACGGCGGGCCGCCGCCCGCCAGCTCCAGCAGAGCGTCGACGTCCAGGTGCTCCTCGATCAAGTCCCCGAGCAGGTCGAGCCGGCGCTCCCGGGCAGCCGGAAAGGACACCCCCGACGGGGCCAGCCCGAGAGCGTCGGACAGGAATGCCGCACGCACCGCGTCGACCTCCAAACACCCGTGCCGCATGGTGCCGAAAACCTGGCCGGCGCGGACACCGCCGAGAAGGGCGTCATCGGCCGCGGCATCGGGTCCCCGGATTATCCGGCCGTGGTGGATCTCGTATCCGCCGTCGGACAGGTGCAGAACCTTGTCTGCGGCAAAGCGTGTTTCGACGTCCAGCAGGCCCAGCCCGACAACCTCACCGGGCGCTCCCTCGATTCCCGCGGGATCGCGAATCATTCGGCCCAGCATCTGAAATCCCCCGCAGATCCCCAAGACCGGCTTACCCGCGGCGGCGTGCGCGGCGATCGCGAAATCGATTCCACGCGAACGCAGCCAGGCCAGATCGCTGATGGTCGACCGAGTTCCGGGCAGCACCACCAGATCCGCGTCGGTCACCCCGCGTGGGTCGGCGGCGAACACCACGTCCAGGTCGGGTTCGAGTCCGAGAGCGTCCAGGTCGGTGAAATTGCTGATCCGCGGAAACCGAATGACCGCCACACGTCGCGCCGCGGTGCGCCCCGAACGCCGGCCTTCGAGGTCGAGCGCGTCTTCGGAGTCCAGCCACAGCTGCGGGTGCCACGGCAGGGTGCCGAACACCCGCCTAGCGGTGAGACGCTCCAGATCCGCCAGGCCGGGCTCCAATAACCGCAGCCGGCCCCGGAACTTGTTCACGATGAAACCCGCCACCAGTGCCTGGTCCTCGCTCGACAGCAGCGCGACGGTCCCGAAGAACG
>NZ_JRMK01000128.1:0-10791 GCF_000972925.1 Mycobacterium sp. UM_Kg1
CCCCCAATGCCGCCTACCGCCACTTCGCCGACCGGGAGGAACTGTTGAGAGCGGTGGCCGTCGCCATCTGGGACCGCATGGCCGCACGGATGAGCCCACCGGCAACCGGCCGAGGTACCCCGCAGACCCGGGCGCGTAACCAGCTGCGCGCGGTCGGGCTCGGCTACATCGGATTCGCCCTGGACGAGCCGGGGTGGTTCACGGTGGCCTTCTTCGGCTCAGGCGTCAGCTCAATAGGCGACGGCCAAGTCCCACCGCCGTTTCGGGCGCTGGTCGAGGCACTCGACGCATTGGCCGACACCGGTGTGCTGTCACCCCAGCGGCGCATGGGCGCGGAATGGCCGTGCTGGTCGGCGGTGCATGGGTTCGCCGAGTTGGCCCTGCGCGGACCGCTGCACGGCGCCCCCCGCCCCGACCTGGACGCGCTGGCGCAACGCACGGTCGACGACATCATCTCCGGGCTGGTGGGCTAAGCCAACCGGCCCGGACTGTGCTGCCGGCAGGCACCGGCAGCACCGCCGTCAGCTGCCAAGCCGCTCGATGATCGTGACGTTGGCGGTGCCGCCGCCTTCGCACATGGTCTGCAGGCCGTACCGGCCGCCGGTGCGTTCGAGTTCGTTGAGCATGGTGGTGAACAGCTTCGCGCCGGTGGCGCCCAGCGGGTGGCCCAGCGAGATAGCCCCGCCGTTGGGGTTAACCTTCGCCGGGTCGATCGGGAACTCCTTCATCCAGGCCTGCACCACCGGGGCAAACGCCTCGTTGATCTCGACGACGTCGATGTCGTCGATGCTCAGACCGGTCTTCTCCAGGGCGTAGCGGGTGGCCGGAATCGGGCCGGTCAGCATGATCACCGGGTCATCGCCGCGGGCGCTGATGTGATGGATGCGGGCGCGGGGAGTCAGGTTGTGGGTCTGCACTGCGCTTTCCGACGCCAGCAGCACCGCAGCCGATCCGTCACAGATCTGGCTGGAGACCGCCGCGGTGAGCCGGCCGCCCTCGACCAGCGGCTTGAGCGAGGCCATCTTCTCCAGGGTGGACTCGCGCGGGCACTCGTCCACCCGGAAACCGTCGACGTCGATGATCTCGTTGTCGAAACGACCCTCGGCGATCGCGGTGAACGCCCGCTGGTGACTCTGCAGCGCGAAGCGCTCCATGTCCTCGCGGGAGATGTCCCAACGCTCCGCGATCATCTCGGCGCCCCGGAACTGCGAGACCTCTTCGTCGCCATAGCGCTCCAGCCACTTCTTCGACTCATTGGTCGGGGAGGTGAAGCCGAACTGCTCACCGACGACCATGGCCGACGAGATCGGAATCCAGCTCATGTTCTGCACGCCACCGGCGACGATCAGGTCCGCGGTGCGCGACATGATCGCCTGCGCGCCGAACGAGATGGCCTGCTGAGACGAACCGCATTGCCGGTCCACCGTGACCCCGGGGACCCCTTCGGGGTAGCCCGCCGCCAACCAGGCCAGCCGGCCGATGTTGCCGGCCTGGCCGCCGATGGCGTCCACGCAGCCGGTGATCACATCGTCGACCGCAGCCGGGTCGACGCCGACGCGGTCCAGCAGACCGCGAAACGCCAACGCGCCCAAGTCAATAGGGTGAATACCAGCCAGCGACCCGTTACGCTTGCCGACGGCGGTGCGCACGGCGTCGATGACGTACGCCTGCGATACTTGAGCGGCCATTTTCAGACTCCTTCTTTGGTGATTCCACCCAGCACGATGGCGAGGTATTGCCTGCCGACTTCCGCGGCGGTCAGCGGTCCACCCGGTTGGTACCAGCGCACCGATACCCAGGTGGTGTCACGAATGAAGCGGTAAACCAGGTCGACGTCGAGGTCGGGCCGGAAACATCCCGCTTCAATGCCCTGCTGCAGCACGTCAAGCCACATCTTACGTTGCTGGCGGTTGCGTTCGTCGACGTAGGAGAACCGCTCGTGAGACGACAGCCGTTTGGCCTCGTCCTGGTAGATCACGACTTGGGCGTGCCGATGCTCGATCGCGTCGAACGACGCCAGGAACAATCCCTTGAGCCGCTCCAGGGGATCGCTTTCGTGATCGATGATCTGCTGATAGCGGGCGAACAACCAGTCCAGAAAGTCGCGCAGCACCTCGTCGACCATCTCCTCCTTGGAGGAGAAGTGGTGATACAGACTCCCGGACAAGATCCCGGCGGCGTCGGCGATGTCGCGCACAGTCGTGGCACGCAGGCCACGCTCGGCGATCATCTCCGCCGCCAGATTCAAGAGTTCGTCCCGGCGCGTCATGGCATCAGGCGCGCTGGCTGGAAACCGAGATGACCTCGCCGGTCAGGTAACTGGAGTAGTCGCTGGCCAAGAACGCGATGGTGGTGGCGATCTCCCACGGCTCAGCGGCGCGACCGAACGCCTCGTCGCCGGCGAGCCGGTCCAGCAGCTCGGCCGAGCTGGTCTTCTCCAGGAACTTGTGCCGCGCGATGGACGGCGAGACGGCGTTGATCCGCACCCCGTACTCGACCGCCTCGATCGCGCTGCACCGGGTCAGAGCCATCACGCCGGCCTTGGCCGCTGCATAGTGCGACTGGGAATGCTGGGCGCGCCAGCCCAATACGCTGGCGTTGTTGACGATCCCCCCGCCGTGGGAGACACCGCGGAAGTAGCGCAGCGCCGCCCGAGTGGCCCGCATCACCGAGGTCAGCGTCACGTTGAGCACGCGGTCCCACTCGTCGTCGGTCATGTCGATCACCGGGGTCTGTCCGCCGAGCCCGGCGTTGTTGACCAGCACGTCGAGCCGGCCCATCTTCGCCACGGCCTCGTCGAACAGCGCGTCCACCGCGGCGGTGGAGGTGACGTCACAGACCACCGCCTCGACGCGGCCCAGGCCCAGGGCGGCCAGTTCGTCGCGGGTCTCGGAAAGCCGGCGCTCGTGGTAGTCCGAGACCACCACGTCGGCGCCTTCCAGCAGCGCCCGGCGCGCGGTGGTGGAGCCGATGCCCGTGCCGGCGGCAGCGGTCACCAGGACCGTCTTGCCCACCAGCAGATCGTGCCCGCCGATCTCCTGCGGCGCCTTGGACAGATCCGAAGTGGCGCTCATCCCTTTGCCTCCCGGGGTAGGCCGAGAACACGCTCGGCGATGATGTTGCGCTGAATCTCGTTCGACCCGCCGTAGATGGTGTCGCTGCGGGTGAACAGGTAGAGCCGCTGCCATTCGTCGAACTCGCCGTCGCGCAGGACCATCGAGTCGCGCCCGATCACGTCCATGGCGAGTTCACCGAGATCGCGGTGCCAGTTGGCCCACAACAACTTCGAGACGTTGTCTTGGCCCGGCTGCTCCACGTCCATGGTGGCCATCGCGTAGGAGCGCATGGACCGCAAGCCCACCCAGGACCTGGTCAGCCGCTCACGGATCAACGGATCCTCGGCGGCGCCGTTGCGCTGCGCGAGCTCGGCGAGCGCGGAAAGTTCCCGCGCGTAACGGATCTGCTGCCCCAGCGTCGACACGCCCCGCTCGAAGGTGAGGGTGCCCATCGCCACTTTCCAGCCGTCGCCGGGCTCACCGACCACCAGATCGGCGTCGGTGCGCGCGTCGTCGAAGAACACCTCGTTGAACTCCGAGGTACCGGTGAGCTGCACAATCGGCCGGACCTCGACCCCGGGCTGGTCCAGCGGCACCAGCAGATAGGACAGCCCGTTGTGCCGCTTGGAGCCCTTCTCGGTGCGGGCCACCACGAAGCACCACTGCGACAGGTGCGCCAGTGACGTCCACACCTTCTGGCCGTTGATCACCCACTGGTCCCCGTCGAGGACTGCGGTGGTGGCCACGTTCGCCAGATCGCTGCCGGCGCCCGGTTCGGAGTAACCCTGGCACCACAGCTCGGTGACGTTGCGAATGCCGGGCAGGAAGCGTTGCTGCTGCTCGGGTGTGCCGAAGGCGATGAGGGTCGGCCCCAGCAGCTCTTCGCCGAGGTGGTTGACCTTGTCGGGGGCGTCGGCGCGGGCGTACTCCTCGTAGAACGCCACCCGATGTGCCACCGACAGGCCGCGCCCGCCGTGTTCCACCGGCCAGCCCAGGCAGGTCAGGCCGGCGTCGGCCAGATGGCGGTTCCACGCCATCCGCTCCTCGAACGCCTCATGCTCGCGCCCCGGACCCCCGAGGCCCTTGAGCTCGGCGAATTCCCCGACCAGGTTGTCGGCCAGCCATGCACGGACCTCAGCCCGGAACTCCTCGACTGCTTGCACCCCTGTAGGCTAACCTACCAAGCACTTGCTCGGCTACGAGCCGTCGAGCCCAGGGAGCCCGCGCTGGCGGCAATACAGAGTTCAGCGACGGGGAGGAGCAGCGCCTATGAGTACCCAACCGCAGACCACACCTGCGGCCCTGGACCACATCGCCCGTGCGCTTCCCGACCATGACGCCCTGGTCACCGAGGACCACCGTTTCACCTACGCCGCCCTGCGCGACGAGGTGCGGCGGGCCGCCGCGGCCCTGATCGCCCTCGGCGTGGCGCCCGGCGACCGGGTCGCACTGTGGTCGCCGAACACCTGGCACTGGGTGGTCGCCTGCCTGGGCATCCACTACGCCGGCGGTGTGCTGGTTCCGCTCAACACGCGCTACACCGCCGCCGAAGCGACCGACATCCTGGTCCGCAGCGAAGCCAAGGTCTTGGTGGGCATGGGCCGATTCCTCAAGTCCGACCGCCTCGCCGAACTGGACCGCGGCCAGCTGCCCGCACTGCAACACGTCGTCCGCGTGCCCGTCGAGGCCGCAGACGGCACCTGGGACGAATTCATCGCCGCGGGCGACGGTGTTTCTGGCGCCGACATCGATGCCCGTGCCGCCGCCGTTCGCCCCGACGACCTCTCCGACATCCTGTTCACCTCCGGCACCACCGGTCGCAGCAAAGGCGTGCTCTGCGCACACCGGCAATCGCTGGCCGGCCCGGCGGCCTGGGCGGCGTGCGGCCAGATGACCGCGCAGGACCGCTACCTGTGCATCAATCCGTTCTTTCACAACTTCGGCTATAAGGCCGGCATCCTGGCCTGCCTGCAGACCGGAGCGACCTTGATACCGCAGGTCACCTTCGATGCGGCCGGCGCGCTGCGCGCCATCGAAGAACATCGCATCACGGTGCTGCCCGGGCCCCCCACCATCTACCAGACGCTGCTCGATCACCCCGACCGCGACCGCTACGACCTGAGTTCGTTGCGGTTCGCGGTCACCGGCGCGGCCACCGTCCCCGTTGTGCTGATCGAGCGCATGCAGACCGAACTCGACATCGACATCGTGCTGACCGCCTACGGACTGACCGAGTCCGGTGGCTTCGCGACCATGTGCCGCGCCGACGACGACGCCGTCACCGTCGCGACCACCTGCGGGCGGCCGATCGGCGACTTCGAGCTGCGGCTGGACACCGGCGGCGATGCGGATTCCGGCGAAGTCCTGCTGCGCAGCTCCAACATCATGCTCGGCTACCTCGACGACCCGCAGGCGACCGCCGCGGCGATCGACGCGGACGGCTGGTTGCACACCGGCGACATCGGGACCGTGGATGCCGCCGGAAACCTGCGGATCACCGACCGACTCAAGGACATGTACATCTGCGGCGGATTCAACGTCTACCCCGCCGAGATCGAACAGGTGCTGGCTCGCCTCGACGGCGTTGCCGACGTCGCGGTGATCGGCGTACCCGATGACCGGCTCGGCGAAGTGGGCCGTGCCTTCATCGTGCGCCGACCCGCCTCGACCCTGGATGAAACCGCAGTGATCGCATACGCCCGTGAGCATTTGGCGAACTTCAAGGCACCGAGATCGGTGACCTTCACCGACTCCCTACCGCGCAATCCCGGCGGCAAGGTGGTCAAGCATGAGTTGAGAGAGTGGGCCTGATGGACCTGAATTTCGATGACGAGACCGAGGCCTTCCGCGCCGAGGTGCGCGACTTCCTGGCCGCGAACTCCGACAAGTTCCCCACTGAGTCCTACGACACCGCGGAGGGTTTCGAGCAGCACCGTCGCTGGGACAAGGTGCTTTTCGACGCCGGCCTGTCGGTGATCGCGTGGCCGAAGAAATACGGTGGCCGTGACGCCACCCTGCTGCAGTGGGTGGTCTACGAGGAGGAGTACTTCCGCGCCGGCGCACCGGGGCGCGCCAGCGCCAACGGCACCTCGATGCTGGCGCCGACCCTGTTCGCGCACGGCACCCAGGAGCAGCTGGATCGGGTGCTGCCGAAGATGGCCAGCGGCGAGGAGATCTGGGCGCAGGCCTGGTCGGAGCCGGAGTCCGGCAGCGACCTGGCGTCCCTGCGCTCGACGGCGACCAAGGTCGACGGCGGCTGGAAGCTCAACGGGCAGAAGATCTGGAGCTCGCGCGCCCCGTTCGGCGAGCGCGGCTTCGGGCTGTTCCGCTCCGATCCGGAGGCCCAGCGCCATCACGGCCTGACCTACTTCATGTTCGACCTGAAGGCCGACGGGATCACCGTGCGCGCCATCGAACAGCTCGGCGGCGAGACCGGCTTCGGCGAGATCTTCTTCGACGACGTCTTCGTCCCCGACAACGACGTGATCGGTGTGCCGAACGAAGGCTGGCGCGCCGCGATGAGCACATCGAGCAACGAACGCGGCATGAGCCTGCGCAGCCCCGCCCGGTTCCTGGTGGGCGCGGAAAAGCTGGCGGCAATGTGGCGAGAGCACGGCAGCGATCCGGTGTTCACCGACCGCGTCGCCGACGCATGGATCAAGGCCCAGGCCTATCGGTTGCAGACATTCGGCACCGTGACCCGGCTGGCAGCCGGCGGTGAGCTGGGTGCGGAATCGTCGGTGACCAAGGTGTTCTGGTCCGATCTCGACGTCGCGCTGCATCAGACCGGCCTGGACATCCGCGGCGCCGACGGGGAGCTCGCCGACGCCTGGACCCACGGTTACCTGTTCTCGCTCGGCGGGCCGATCTACGCCGGCACCAACGAGATTCAGCGCAATATCATCGCCGAGCGGCTGCTGGGCCTGCCCCGGGAGAAGAAATGAAATTCGATCTAGACCAAGAACAGCGCGACTTTGCGGCCAGCATCGATGCCGCCCTGGGCGCCGCCGACGTTCCCGGCGCGGTGCGCGCCTGGTCGCAGGGTGACACCGAGCCGGGCCGCCGGGTGTGGAATCAGCTGACCGAGCTCGGCGTTACCGCACTGGCGGTTCCGGAGGAGTTCGACGGCATCGGCGCCCACCCCGTCGACCTGGTGCTGGCCGTCGAGGCACTCGGCCGCTGGTGCGTGCCCGGGCCGGTGGTGGAGTCCATTGCGGTGGCGCCGCTGCTGCTCGCCGGCTCGCCTGATGCCGGTTCGCAACTGGCCGGGCTTGCCGCCGGCGAGCTGGTCGCCACCGTGGCGCTGCCGCCGCACGCCCCCCGGGCCGTCGACGCCCAGGCCGCCGACCTGGTCCTGCTGGCCGGGGACGGCCAGGCCGGCACGGCGCAGGCCGGCGCCCGCCACGCCTCGGTGGACCCCAGCCGCGGCCTCTTCGAGGTCGCCGCGACCGGAACGACCTGGGACGCCGACACCTCCCGCGCCTACGAGATAGGTGCCCTGGCCACTGCCGCACAGCTCATCGGGGCCGGTCAGGCGATGCTGAACACGGCCGTCGACTATGCCAAGCAGCGCACCCAGTTCGGTCGGGTGATCGGCGGCTACCAGGCCATCAAGCACAAGCTGGCCGACGTGCACATCGCGCTCGAGCTGGCCCGGCCGCTGGTGTACGGGGCGGCCTTGTCGTTGGCTGACGACTCTGCCGACACCGCCCGCGATGTCAGCGCCGCGAAGGTGGCCGCGTCCGACGCGGCGCTGCTGGCCGCGCATTCGGCGCTGCAGACCCACGGCGCCATCGGCTTCACCAGCGAATGCGATCTGTCGCTGTGGCTGCTGCGGGTGCAGGCCCTGCGCCCCGCATGGGGTAACCCGACCGCTCACCGGCGGCGAGTGTTGGAGGCGATCTAAGTGGCCCGTAACGACGAACGCGACCTGCTGCGCCAGACCGTGGCCGCACTGGTCGACAAGCACGCCACACCTGAGGCGGTCCGGGTGGCGATGGACTCCGAGCGCGGCTACGACGAGACCTTGTGGCAGCTGCTGTGCGAGCAGGTCGGCGCCGCTGCTCTGGTGGTGCCCGAGGAGCTCGGCGGTGCGGGCGGCGAACTGGGCGACGCCGCAGTGGTTCTCGAGGAGCTGGGCAAGGCACTGGTGCCCACCCCGCTGCTGGGCACCATCCTGGCCGAGCTGGCGCTGCTGGCGGCCCCCGAACCCGACGCCGAAACGCTGGAGCGACTCGCCGAGGGCGGCGCGATCGGCGCGGTCGTGTTCGACGACGGCTACGCCGCCAACGGTGACATCGCCGATATCGTCGTGGGTGCCCGCAACGGCCGGCTGGAGCGCTGGACCGGCTTCGACGCCGAGCCGGTGGCCACCATGGACCCCACCCGCCGACTGGGGCGGATCACCCCCACCGCGGCCACGGACATCGGCGACGACCCCGGTATCGCGGACTACGCGGCGATCCTGCTGGCCGCCGAGCAGATCGGCGCAGCGGACCGCTGCCTGGCGCTGACCGTGGAGTACACCAAAAGCCGGGTGCAGTTCGGCCGGCCGATCGGCAGCTTCCAGGCGCTCAAGCACCGGATGGCCGACCTGTACGTGGCGGTGTCGGCGGCCCGCGCCGTGGTCGATGACGCGATCGCCGAACCGTCGCCGACTTCGGCGGCGCTGGCACGCGTGGTCGCCAGCGAGGCGTTCACCAAGGTGGCCGGGGAAGCCGTTCAGCTGCACGGCGGCATCGCGATCACCTGGGAAAGCGACATTCAGCTGTACTTCAAACGCGCGCACGGAAGTTCGCAGCTCCTCGGCCTGCCGGCACAGCATCTTCACCGGTTGCAGGCCGAGGTCATCTGAAGCCCGTACGGTAGCGGCATGTGCACTCGTCTGGTTTACCTGGGTCCCAATGGCAACATCATCACCGGTCGGTCGATGGACTGGAAGCTGGATTTGGCGACCAACCTGTGGTCGTTGCCGCGTGGCGTGAAACGTGACGGCCGAGCCGGGGCCAACTCGATCGAATGGACCGCCAAGTACGGCAGCGTGGTGGCCACCGGCTACGACATCTGCACCACCGACGGACTCAACGAAGCCGGCTTGTCGGCGAACCTGCTCTGGCTGGCTGAGTCGGTGTACCCCACCTACGACGGCAGCCGCCCCGGGCTGTGCATCTCCGTCTGGGCCCAGTACGCACTGGACAACTTCGCCACCGTGGCCGAGGCCGTCGAAGCGCTGCGCGCGGAGCCGTTCGAGGTGGTCACCGACGGCGTGCCCGGCGAAGACCGACTGGCCACCCTGCATCTGTCGCTGTCGGATGCCACAGGCGACAGTGCGATCGTGGAATACGTTGACGGCAAGCAGGTGATCCACCACGGCCGCCAGTACCAGGTGATGACGAACTCGCCGATCTTCGACCAACAGCTTGCGGTCAACTCCTATTGGGAGCAGCTGGGCGGCACGGTCATGCTGCCGGGAACCAACCGGGCGGCGGATCGATTCGCGCGGGCCTCGTTCTACGTCAACGCGATACCGAAATCCGAGGACTTGAAGGTCGCTCTGGCCTCGGTGCTCAGTGTCGTGCGCAACGTGTCGGTGCCCTTCGGCATCTCTACGCCCGACGAGCCCAACATCTCCTCCACCCGGTGGCGCACCGTCGCGCACCACACCCGTAAGTTGTACTTCTTCGAATCAGCGCTGACCCCCAACGTGTTCTGGGTGGACCTGAGCAAACTCGACTTCGGCGAAGGCGCCCCGGTGCGCAAGCTGGACCTGGGCTCCGACGACAGCAATATCTTCGCCGGCGAGACATCGACGGATTTCGAAGTCGCCGAACCGTTCACCTTCCTCGGATTGAACAAGTGAGACCCCCTGTCCACACCGCGTTGCTGTCGGCGGGGCTGGCCGCCCTGGTACTGGCCGCGCCGGCTGCCGCCGCACCGGCACCGCAGTGGTCGGGACTGGACGCCCGCGGCTACGCCGGCCCCATTCCCGCCGACGGGACCCTGATCACCTCGGTGCCGCTGGACCCGGACCTGTCGGTGACCGGTGCCGCCACGGCCTTTCGAATCCTGTACGCCACTCAAGACCAGCACGACCGGCCTGCGGTGAGCACGGCGGCGGTCTTCGTGCCGCACGGGGCGCCCCCGCCCGGCGGATGGCCGGTGATCGCGTGGGCGCACGGCACCGTCGGCCTCGGCGACGACTGCACCCCGTCGGCTCGGCCCCGCAGTGCCCGCGACGACGAGTACCTGTCGCACTGGCTCGATCAGGGCTACGTGGTGGTCGGCACCGACTACGCCGGCCTGGGCACCCCGGGACTGATGAGCTATCTCAACAGTGTCACCGAGGCGCACTCGGTGATCGACTCCGTGCGGGCCGTCCACCAGATGGACCTGCCGCTTTCGCCAAAGTGGGCGATCGTCGGCCAATCCCAGGGCGGTGGTGCGGCGATCAACAGTGCCTGGTGGGCCACCCGGCTGACCGCCGGCGCTGGCCTGGACTACCGAGGCGTGGTGGCCACCGGGACGCCGGCAAACATGGAACGGGTGGTGCTGGAGGCCGGTCCTGACCTGCCTGCGCGGCCCGTGCCCGCCGCGGCGATCAGCTACACGGCCTACATCGTCGCCGCACTCCGCGAAGCGCTTCCCGCCATTCCTTTCGACCGGGTCTTGACACCGCGCGGACGTGAGCTGGCCGACCGGGCGGAGACCGTCTGCAAGACCGAACTGGACCGGCAGG
>NZ_JRMK01000129.1:0-10404 GCF_000972925.1 Mycobacterium sp. UM_Kg1
GAGACGACCATCTCCACGTGCGTGGGGTCGAGCTGACGCATCCGCAGTCCGACGACCCCGCCCGACGGACTCCACTTGGCCGCATTGTCGAGGAGGTTGAGCACCGCGCGGGACAGACCCGCGGCGTCGCCGTAGACGTACCAGGGCACCACCTGGATATCGAACTCGATGTCGTTGCGGCGCCGACGGACCCGCTCCATGCTGCGGTCGACGACCTCGGTGATGTCGACCTGTTCGTAGGCGACCTCGCGCTGATCGTCGCGGGTGAGATC
This sequence comes from Mycobacterium sp. UM_Kg1, assembly GCF_000972925.1. NCBI lineage: Bacteria > Bacillati > Actinomycetota > Actinomycetes > Mycobacteriales > Mycobacteriaceae > Mycobacterium > Mycobacterium sp. UM_Kg1. The sequence goes on from NZ_JRMK01000129.1 coordinate 273, forward strand.
CACCAGATCGCCTACCAGCGTGGACAATTCCTCGATCTGCCCGATTGCATCGGCACGCAGTTCGGCCATCTCCTCTTCGGGCAGCTGCGGGGCGCCCGGCGCCGCCGATGCCATCAACAGCTCGACGTTGGTGCGCAGCGACGTCAGCGGGGTCTTGAGCTCATGGCCGGCATCGGCGACCAGACGGGCCTGCCGCTCCCGCGACTCCGCCAGCGCCCGCAGCATCGCGTTGAACGCCTCGGTGAGGCGGGCCAGCTCGTCGCTGCCGTACACCGGTATCGGTCGCAGGTCGTCGGTGCGCGCCACGCGTTCGGCCGCCTCGGTCAGCCGGCCCACCGGCCGCAGCCCCGCGCGGGTGACCATGCCGCCGGCCACCGCGGCCACCACGACACCCACGCCGCCGACCACCAGCAGCACCCATCGCAGCTTCATCGTCACCGCCTGGGTGGGCGCCAGGCTCTTGGAGATCAACAACGTGCTGCCGTTGGGCAGGTGCACGGCCAGCACCCGCTGGCCGGACGCGGTGCGGCGCGAGAGGAACAGCTCGCCGCGGATGACGGCCTTCTCCTGCTGGCCCACCGGCAGCCGCTGGCCGGGCTGATTGGCGGTGTAGATCGACCGGCCGGGATTGACCAGCATGGCGTTGACGTCGGAATAGGCGGTGCCCTCGATCGCCTTGCGGGGATCGGCGGCCAGCGAGCCACTGGCGATGAGCATCTCGGCCCGGCTCTGCAGCTGATTGTCGATGTCGTTGTAGAGCGCAGCCGAAATCACGGCGTAGACGGCGACGGCCATCAGGACCACCACCAATGCCACCATCGACATCGCCAGCAGCATTACCCGCCAGCGCAGCGAGAGGGAGGTCTTCTTCGCCTCTTCACCCTGCCGACGGCGGAACGATTGCATCAGGGGGGCGTCTCGCGAAGCACGTAACCCACCCCGCGCACGGTGTAGATCAGCCGCGGCTCCCCTTCGGCTTCGGTCTTACGACGCAGGTACCCGATGTAGACCTCCAGCGCGTTGCCCGAGGTGGGGAAGTCGAAGCCCCACACCTCCTCGAGAATCCGGCTGCGGGTGAGAACCCGGCGCGGATTGGCGATGAGCATCTCCAGCAGGGCGAACTCGGTGCGGGTGAGGCTGATCTGGCGGTCCCCCCGGGTGACTTCGCGGGTCACCGGGTCCAACGTGAGGTCCTCGAAGGACATCGCCACGGATTCGCTGAGCTCCTCGGCGGTGGTGCGGCGCAGCAGCGCCCGCATCCGCGCCAGCAGTTCCTCCAGCGCGAACGGCTTGGGCAGATAGTCGTCAGCGCCGGCATCCAGGCCGGCGACACGCTCGGAGACCGAGTCGCGGGCCGTCAGGACCAGGATCGGCAGGTCGTCACCGGTGCTCCGCAGCTGACGGCAGACCTCCAGGCCGTCCAGCCGCGGCATCATGACGTCCAGGATCATCGCGTCCGGACGGTCGTTGGTGATGGCCTCGAGCGCCTCGACCCCATCGGTGGCCAACGAGACGGCGTAACCATTGAACGACAACGACCTGCGTAACGACTCGCGCACCGCGCGATCGTCATCAACAACCAGTACCCGGGTAGCCATGGGTGCTATCCAATCATCCGAGGGGCGATCTGGGGGGCCAGACGCCGGTCGTGTCGGATCCTAATTAGCGGCGATCGAGATCGATGAGACCCAGACGTGCGGCTTTGAGCAGACGGCGCGGCACCTTGTGGGCACGTCCGGCGACGGACACGGTGACCAGGCCGGTTGCCTCAGCCTTCCACTGCGCGCGGCGACTGCGAGTGTTCGCACGCGACATCCTGCGTTTCGGCACGGCCATGGTCGAGCCTCTCCTGTTGTTGGCATAGGTGCCGCTCGATTCCAGCGGCGGGACTATCGCAAAGGATAGCCGGTGACCAGCGTCGGCTCCAAAAGAGTGGAGGCCCCGCGGTTCAGCGAGGCTCGACGAAGGAGAGCCGACGCTGGGACCGCGGCATCTGGCCCCACGGTTCAGCGAGGCTCGACATAAAGGAGTGCCGTAGCTGCACAGCGCAAGCAGCGCACCTTGACGCGACACCGCCGGTACCGGCTAACCTACCGGTTGGTTGAGGGATGGGATTTGGGGATGACAGCAGCCGTTCGCATCGGAAACTGCTCGGGGTTCTACGGCGACCGCCATGCCGCCATGCACGAGATGCTCACCGGCGGCGAACTGGACTACCTCACCGGCGACTACCTGGCCGAACTCACCATGCTGATCCTGGGCCGCGACCGGATGAAAAACCCGCAGCGCGGCTACGCCAAGACCTTTTTGACCCAGCTCGAACAATGCCTGGGACTGGCCCACGATCGGGGCGTCCGCATCGTGACCAACGCCGGCGGGCTCAACCCGGCCGGCCTTGCCGACGCCGTGCGCGAACTGGCGCAGCGCCTGGGCGTCCCGGCCCGGGTCGCCCATGTCGAAGGCGACGACCTGCTGGACCGCGCCGCGGAACTGGGGTTGGGCGCTCCGCTGACGGCGAACGCCTACCTGGGGGCCTGGGGTATCGCCGAGTGCCTGGCCGGCGGCGCCGATGTGTTGATCACCGGCCGCGTCACCGACGCGTCGGTGATCGTCGGACCCGCCGCCGCCCACTTCGGGTGGAGCCGCACGGACTACGACCGGCTGGCCGGGGCCGTGGTCGCCGGCCACGTCATCGAGTGCGGCGTGCAGGCCAGCGGCGGCAACTACTCCTTCTTCACCGAGATCCCCACCGCCCAGATGCTGCACCCGGGGTTCCCGCTCGCCGAGATCTACCCCGACGGGTCGTCGGTGATCACCAAGCATCCCGGCACCGGCGGGCTGGTCAGCGTCGACACCGTGACCGCGCAACTGCTCTACGAAGTGACCGGCGCCCGCTACGCGAACCCCGACGTCACGGTGCGCATGGACTCCGTCGAGCTGGCCGCCGACGGTCCGGACCGGGTGCGCATCTCCGGCGTGACCGGCGAAGCGCCGCCACCGACCTACAAGGTGTCGCTGAACTCGATCGGCGGGTTCCGCAACTCCACCACCTTCGTGCTGACCGGCCTGGACATCGAGGCCAAAGCCGAGCTGGTGCGTACCCAGCTGGAGGCGGCCCTGACCGTCCGGCCGGCCGAGCTGGAGTGGACGTTGTCGCGAACCGACCATCCCGATGCCGACACCGAGGAGACCGCCAGCGCCCTGCTGCACTGTGTGGTGCGCGATCCCGACCCCGCCAAGGTGGGCCGCGCGTTCTCGGCGGCCGGGGTGGAGCTGGCCCTGGCCAGCTACCCGGGGTTCTGCGCCACCGCCCCGCCCGGCGACGGGCAGGTGTACGGGGTGTTCACGCCCGGCTATGTCGACGCCGCGCAGGTGCCGCACGTCGCCGTGCACGCTGACGGCACCCGCGTCGACATCCCGGCCGCCTCGCAACGCGGCGAAGAGACGCGCGAGCTGGCCCCGGTCGCCGAACCGGAGCTGCCCGAGCCGCTACCGGCCGGCCCGAGCCGGCGCGCTCCCCTGGGCTCGGTCGCCGGCGCCCGCAGCGGCGACAAGGGCGGCTCGGCCAACGTAGGACTCTGGGTGCGCACCGAGGAGCAGTGGCGCTGGCTGGCCCACACCATGACCGTGGAGAAACTGCGCGAACTGCTGCCCGAGACCGCGGCGCTGCCGGTCAGCCGCCACCTGTTGCCCAAGCTGCGCGCGGTGAACTTCGTGATCGACGGCATCCTCGGGCAAGGAGTGGCCTACCAGGCCCGATTCGACCCGCAGGCCAAGGGGCTGGGCGAATGGCTGCGCAGCCGGCATCTGGAGATACCCGAGCAGCTGCTCTGAGAAGGGAAGATATGAGTATCTGGACCACCCCGGAGCGCCAGGCGCTGCGCGACACCGTGCGCGGATTCGTGGACCGGGAGATCCTGCCCCACGTCGAGGAGTGGGAACGCACCGGCGACCTGCCCCGCGAACTGCACCGCAAGGCCGCCGACATCGGCCTGCTGGGTGCGGGCTATGGCGAAGAGGTCGGTGGCAGCGGCGGCGACAGCGCCGACGCGCTGACCGTGTGCGAGGAGATGCACCAGGCCGGAGCCCCCGGCGGCGTGTTCGCCTCCCTGTTCACCTGCGGTATCGCGGTGCCGCACATGATCGCCTCGGGCGATGCCCGGCTGATCGAGGAGTACGTCCGCCCGACGCTGGCCGGCGAGAAGATCGGTTCGCTGGCCATCACCGAACCGGGCGGCGGTTCGGACGTCGGGCACCTGCGCACCACGGCGCGGCGGGAGGGCGATCACTACGTGGTCAACGGCGCCAAAACCTTCATCACCTCCGCGGTGCGCGCCGACTACGTCGTCACCGCGGTGCGCACCGGCGGACCGGGAGCCGGCGGGGTCTCGCTGCTGGTGGTCGAGCGGGGCACGCCCGGGTTCGAGGTGTCGCGCAAACTGGACAAGATGGGCTGGCGCTCCTCGGACACCGCCGAGTTGTCCTACGTCGACGCCCAGGTGCCGACCGCGAACCTGGTGGGTGTCGAGAACACCGGATTCATCCAGATCGCCGGCGCCTTCGTCTCCGAGCGGGTGGCGCTGGCCGCACAGGCGTATGCCAGCGCACAGCGCTGTCTGGACCTGACCGTAGCCTGGTGCCGCGACCGGGAGACGTTCGGCCGGCCGCTGATCTCACGACAGGCCGTGCAGAACACCCTGGCCGAGATGGCCCGCCGAATCGATGTGGCCCGGGTCTACACCCGCCAGGTGGTCGAGCGCCAGCTGGCCGGGGACCACAACCTGATCGCCGAGGTGTGCTTCGCCAAGAACACCGCGGTAGAGGCCGGTGAATGGGTCGCTCACCAGGCGGTTCAGCTGTTCGGCGGGATGGGCTACATGGCCGAATCCGAGGTCGAGCGCCAGTACCGCGACATGCGGATCATCGGAATCGGTGGCGGAACCACCGAGATCCTGACCTCGCTGGCCGCCAAGACGCTTGGATATCAGGCATGATCACCGCTGCTGCGCACCACCTCACCGCGCACCACCGCGCGCGGCCGACCGTCCTACGTCAGGCCCGGCTATGACGGTTCTGACCTCCACGCTCGATCCGGCCTCACCCGCCTATGCCGAGGCCGCCTCGGCACTGACCGACAAACTCGCCGAGCTCGATGCCGAACTGGCCAAAGCACTGGCCGGGGGCGGCCCCAAATACGTCGAGCGCCACCACGCCCGCGGCAAGCTCACCGCGCGCGAGCGCATCGAGGCGCTGGTGGACCCCGACTCGCCCTTCCTGGAACTGTGTCCGCTGGCCGCCTGGGGCAGCGAGTTCCAGGTCGGCGCCAGTGTGGTGATCGGGATCGGCGCGGTCAGCGGCGTCGAGTGCATGATCGTCTCCAACGACGCGACGGTCAAAGGCGGCACGTCTAACCCGTGGACTCTGCGAAAAATCCTGCGGGCCAACCAGATCGCCCTGGAGAACCGGCTCCCGCTGATCTCGCTGGTGGAATCCGGCGGAGCCGATCTGCCGACGCAGAAGGAAGTGTTCATCCCCGGCGGGCAGATGTTCCGCGACCTGACCCGCCTCTCGGCGGCCGGCATCCCGACCATCGCGCTGGTGTTCGGCAACTCCACCGCCGGCGGCGCCTACGTGCCGGGCATGTCCGACCACGTGGTGATGATCCGGGAACGCTCGAAGGTGTTCCTCGCCGGTCCCCCGCTGGTGAAGATGGCCACCGGCGAGGAGTCCGACGACGAGTCACTCGGTGGCGCCGAGATGCATTCGCGCACCTCGGGCCTGGGCGACTACCTCGCCAACGATGAGCTCGACGCACTGCGGATCGGCCGGCGGATCGTGGCGCGGCTGAACTGGGTCAAACAGGGGCCGAAGCCGGCCGCGGTGCTCGAACCCCGCTACACCGCCGAGGAATTGATCGGCATCGTGCCCGCCGATCTGCGCATCCCGTTCGATCCGCGCGAAGTGATCGCCCGGATCGTCGACGACTCGGACTTCGACGAGTTCAAGGCACTCTACGGTTCGTCGCTGGTCACCGGCTGGGCCCGCCTGCACGGCTACCCGGTGGGCATTCTGGCCAACGCCCGCGGCGTGCTGTTCAGCGAAGAGGCCCAGAAGGCCACCCAGTTCATCCAGTTGGCCAACCGCTCGAATACGCCACTGTTGTTCTTGCACAACACCACCGGGTACATGGTCGGCAAGGCCTACGAAGAGCGCGGCATGATCAAGCACGGCTCGATGATGATCAACGCCGTGTCCAACTCGACGGTGCCGCACATCTCGCTGCTGATCGGCGCTTCCTACGGCGCCGGGCACTACGGCATGTGTGGGCGGGCCTACGATCCGCGTTTCCTGTTCGCCTGGCCGAGCGCAAAGGCCGCGGTGATGGGCGGGACGCAACTTGCCGGCGTCATCTCGATCGTCAGCCGCGCCGCCGCCGAGGCCCGCGGCCAGCAGGTGGACGAGGCCGCCGACGCCGCGTTGCGCGCCGCGATCGAAGCACAGATCGAGGCCGAGTCGCTGCCGACCTTCCTGTCCGGACGGCTCTACGACGACGGGGTGATCGACCCCCGCGACACCCGGACGGTTCTGGGAATGTGTTTGTCCGCCATCGCCAATGGCCCGGTCGAGGGGACGTCGAACTTCGGCGTCTTCCGGATGTGAGGACTCCATGATCAGCACTGTTCTGGTGGCCAATCGCGGCGAGATCGCCCGCCGGGTGTTCGCCACGTGCCGCCGGCTGGGCCTGGGCACGGTCGCGGTCTACACCGACCCCGACGCGGGCATGCCGCACGTGGCCGAAGCCGACGCCCGGGTGCGCCTGCCGGAGACCACCAGCTACCTGTCCGCCGAGGCGATCATCGCCGCCGCCCGGGCCGCGGGCGCCGACGCCATCCATCCCGGCTACGGATTCCTCTCGGAGAATGCCGAGTTCGCCGCGGCGGTGGAAGAGGCCGGGCTGACCTGGATCGGGCCGCCGGTGGCCGCGATCGCCTCGATGGGCTCCAAGATCGAGGCGAAGAAGATGATGGCCGCCGCCGGCGTGCCGGTTCTCGAAGAGCTCGACCCCGCCACCATCACCGCGGCGCAACTGCCCGTGCTGGTGAAAGCCTCGGCGGGCGGCGGCGGCCGCGGCATGCGGGTGGTCGGCGACTTGTCGGCGCTGCCCGCCGAAGTGGCCGCCGCCCAGCGGGAAGCCGCCTCGGCGTTCGGCGACCCGACGGTGTTCTGCGAACGCTATCTGCCGACCGGGCATCACATCGAGGTCCAGGTGATGGCCGATGCGTACGGCACGGTGTGGGCGGTGGGCGAGCGGGAATGCTCGATTCAGCGCCGCCACCAGAAGGTCATCGAGGAGGCGCCGTCGCCGTTGGTGGAGCGCACCCCCGGGATGCGCACCCGGCTGTTCGAGGCCGCCCGGCTGGCCGCGAGCGCAATCGGCTACACCGGCGCCGGCACCGTTGAGTTCCTGGCCGACGAGCACGGCGAGTTCTACTTCCTGGAGATGAACACCCGTCTGCAGGTGGAACATCCGGTCACCGAGGAGACCACCGGCGTCGACCTCGTCGAGCTGCAGATCGCGGTGGCCGACGGGGCCCGGCTCGACCCCGCGCCGCCGCCCGCACAGGGACACTCGATCGAGGCGCGCCTGTATGCCGAGGACCCCGCCCACGGCTGGCAGCCGCAGGCCGGGACCGTGCACGCCCTGGAGGCCGACGGGGTCGGCGCACAGTTCGAGTCGCTGTCCCGGCGGACCGGTGTACGGCTGGACTCCGGCATCGTCGACGGCTCGACGGTCTCCGTTCACTACGACCCGATGCTGGCCAAGGTGATCAGCTACGCCCCGACGCGCCGTCAGGCGGCGGCGGTGCTCGCCGGGTCGCTGGCGCGCACCCGCCTGCACGGCCTGCGCACCAACCGGGACCTGCTGGTCAACGTGTTGCGCCATCCGGCGTTCCTCGACGGCGCCACCGATACCGCGTTCTTCGACACCCACGGGCTGACGGAGTTGTCCGCGCCGCTGGCCGACGCCGCGACGGTGCGCGCCAGCGCGATCGCCGCGGCCCTGGCCGACGCGGCCCACAATCGAGCCACCGCGCAGGCGTTCGGCTCCCTGCCCAGCGGTTGGCGCAACCTGGCGTCGGCATTCCAGTCCAAGGGCTACGCCGACGACTCCGGCACCGAACACCGGATCGAATACCGCTTCACCCGCACCGGGGTGATCGTCGACGACGACCTCACCGTGGTGTCGGCCACCCCGGACGAGGTGGTTCTGGCCGATCCGGCGGGGGTCGCCCGCAGCTTCGCCGTCGCCCGGTACGGGTCGGACATCTACGTCGACTCCCCGGCCGGGGCGGTGCACCTGGTGGCGCTGCCCCGTTTCCCCGATCCCGAGTCGGCGGTCGCCCAGGGGTCACTGCTGGCGCCCATGCCCGGCAGCGTGATCCGGCTGGGCGCTGCCGCCGGCGACGAGGTGACCGCCGGACAGCCGCTGATCTGGCTGGAGGCGATGAAGATGGAACACACCATCAGCGCACCCGCCGACGGTGTGCTCACGCAGCTCAACGTCCAACCCGGCGACCAGGTGGAGGTCGGCGCTGTGCTGGCCCGTGTCGAAGCGCCGGAAGCAACATCGGAAGCAGAAGGAGATAACCCATGAGCGACACCAGCTTCATCGAGAGCGACGAACGGCGCGCGCTGCGCGAGGCGGTCGCCGCGATGGCCCGCAACTACGGCCAGGACTACTACCTGGAGAAGGCCCGCGCCGGCCAGCACACCGACGAACTGTGGAGCGAGGCGGGCAAGCTCGGCTTCATCGGGGTGAATCTTCCCGAGGAGTACGGCGGCGGCGGCGCCGGCATGTACGAGCTGTCGCTGGTCATGGAGGAGATGTCGGCGAACGGCTGCGGACTGCTGATGATGGTCGTCTCTCCGGCCATCAACGGCACCATCATCTCCAAGTTCGGCACCGACGAGCAGAAGCAGCGCTGGATCCCCGGCATCGCCGACGGTTCGCTGACCATGGCGTTCGCCATCACCGAGCCGGATGCCGGATCCAACTCGCACAAGATCACCACCACGGCGCGCCGCGACGGCTCGGACTGGATCCTCAAAGGCCAGAAGACCTTCATCTCCGGCATCGACCAGGCCCAGGCGGTGTTGGTGGTCGGCCGCAGCGAGGACGCCAAGACCGGCAACCTGCGGCCCGCACTGTTCGTGGTGCCCACCGACACCCCCGGTTTGAGCTGGACGCCGATCGACATGGAGATCATCAGCCCGGAGCGCCAGTTCCAGGTCTTCCTCGACGATGTCCGGCTGCCGGCCGACGCGCTGGTGGGTTCCGAGGACGCCGCGATCGCGCAGCTGTTCGCGGGCCTGAACCCGGAGCGCATCATGGGTGCGGCCAGCGCGGTCGGCATGGGCCGCTTCGCGATCGGCAAGGCCGTCGACTATGTCAGCACCCGCCAGGTCTGGAAGACCCCGATCGGGGCGCACCAGGGCCTGTCGCATCCGCTGGCGGCGAACCACATCGAAATCCAGCTGGCGAAGCTGATGATGCAGAAGGCGGCGACGCTCTATGACGCCGGCGACGACTTCGGCGCCGCGGAGGCGGCCAACATGGCCAAGTACGCCGCCGGCGAGGCCTCGACGCGGGCGGTCGACCAGGCCGTGCAGTCCCTGGGCGGCAACGGCCTGACCAAGGAGTACGGCATCGCCGCGGCGGTCACCGCGTCCCGGCTGGCCCGCATCGCGCCGGTGAGCCGGGAGATGATCCTCAACTTCGTCGCGCAGACGTCGCTGGGCCTGCCCCGGTCGTACTGATGGACACGCTGGTTACCTACGCGGGGCCGGAAGACACCGGCGACGGGTCGGCGCGCCTGACCCTGGACTCGCCGCACAACCGCAACGCGCTGTCATCGACGTTGGTCGCCCAGCTGCACGCCGGGCTGCGCGACGCGGCGGCGGACCCGAACGTGCGGGTGGTGGTGCTGGGCCACACCGGTAACACCTTCTGCGCCGGCGCGGATCTGAGCGAGGCCGCCGGTGGTGAACCGCGTGAACCCGGCGGTTCAGCGAGGCTCGACGGAGGAGAGGTGAAGCTGGGACCGCCGAATATGCTCGGCAGCTATGACGA
>NZ_JRMK01000130.1:0-10404 GCF_000972925.1 Mycobacterium sp. UM_Kg1
GCCGGTGCTGCCTCGACCAGTGCGGGTGTCTCGGGTGGCAATGGTGGTGCTGGTGGTGCCGGTGGTAACGGTGGCCAGGGTGGTCTGAACGTCGGTGGCGGTCGGGCCACTGACGGTGTTGGTGGTGCTGGTGGCGACGGCGGTAAGGGTGGTGCCGGCTACAGCGGTAAGACCGGTGCTGACGCGGTGGTGGCCGGCGGCGACGGTGGTGCCGGTGAGTCGGGCACCAATGGTGGTGCTGGTGGCGCTGGTGGTGCCGGGGGCACGGGTTCGACGGCGGGCCTGCAGGGCCTTGGTGGTGTTGGTGGCGCCGGTGGCTCCGGTGGTGCCGGTGGCAAGGGTCTTGCGGGTGCGGCCGGGGATGCCGGTCATGTCGATGGCCGCGACGGCGGCAACGGTGGTGCGGGTGGCAACGCCGGTGCCGGTGGTGCCGGTGGCGTGGGCCGGACCGGTACGGCAGCCAGCGGAACCAATGGTGTGGCCGGTGTCGGTGGCGCCGGTGGCGCCGGTGGTGCGGGCTTTGCCGGTGCTGCCTCGACCAGTGCGGGTCAATCCGGCGGAAACGGTGGTGCTGGCGGTGCTGGTGGTAACGGCGGCCAGGGTGGCCTGAAGGCCGACGGTGTGACCCGTGTCGCCGACGGCGACGGTGGCAGCGGTGGTGCCGGTGGCAAGGGTGGTGCCGGCTTTGATGCGGTGGCCGAGAATGCCGGCCCGGGTGTGTCGGGTACGGATGGTGGCCGAGGTGGCGATGGTGGTGCCGGTGGTAGCGGTGCCGTAGCGGGCCAGCATGGCGTCGGTGGTGTCGGTGGTGCCGGTGGTTCGGGCACGGATGGCGCTGATGGTGCCGCCGGTACCGCCGGTACCGCCGTGGACCGCACCGGGGGCAATGGTGGCAATGGTGGCGATGGAGGTAACGCCGGTGCCGGTGGTGCCGGCGGCAGTTCGGGCGCCACGCAGGCGGCCTCCGGTTCGGACGGGCATGCCGGTAAGGGTGGCTCCGGCGGTGCGGGTGGCGCCGGGTATGACGCGGCCGGAGACCCGAGCTTGGCGGCGGGCACTGCCGGTGGCAATGGTGGCGCGGGCGGTAACGCCGGCCGTGGCGGCCTAGAGGTCGGTGGCGGGCGTGCCACCGACGGCACTGCCGGTGTCGGCGGTAATGGTGGCTCCGGTAAGGACGGCGCCGATGGTGCTGACTCGCACACAGCGGGTGTGGCTGGTGGCGCCGGTCAGGCCGGTGGCGCCGGTGGTAACGGCGGCCTGGGTGGCGAGGAAGCCGATGGCACGCGTGCCGCCGACGGTGCCGGTGGTGCCGGTGGTAACGGTGGCGCCGGCGGTAAGGGCTATACCGGTCAGACGGGCGAGAACGCGACGGTCGCCGGTGCGACCGGTGGTGCCGGTGAATCGGGCACCGATGGTGGTGCCGGTGGTGCCGGTGGCGTCGGCGGCACGGGCTCCACGGCGGGTCTGGACGGGCTCGGCGGTAACGGCGGCGACGGTGGCGACGGCGGTCAGGGTGGCGCGGGCGCCCAGGGCGCCGATGGCGACGCCTCACACGTGGATGGCTACGCCGGTGGCGCTGGCGGTGCCGGTGGCGACGCTGGCGGTGCCGGTGTCGGTGGCTTCGGCCGTGGCGGCCAGGCCGACGGCGGTCAGGACGGCACCGCGGGTGCCGGTGGCAAGGGCGGCAACGGCGGTGCGGGGCACGCCGGGGCGAGTTCGACGACGGCCGGCGTCGACGGCGAGGCCGGCGGCACGGGCGGCAACGGTGGTAACGGCGGCCAGGGTGGTCTGAACACGAACGGTTCGCATGCCCCGCAGGGTGATGGTGGTGATGGTGGTGCCGGCGGCAAGGGCGGCGCTGGCTACACCGGCCAGGCGGGCGTCTACCCCGGGGGCAATGGCGAGAGCGGAAGCAACGGCGGAGCTGGCGGCGCTGGCGGCGTGGGTGGCACCGGCTTCGTCGGCGGTACTGGTGGTGCGGGCGGCAACGCTGGTTCCGGCGGCAACGGTGGCGCGGGTGCCACCGGCGCCGACGGCACATTCGACGACAACGGAACCGGCGAAGGCGGTGCGGGTGGCACCGGCGGTAACGGTGGTAACGGTGGCACCGGTGGCAACGGCGGCGTCGGCGGCACGTCCACCGGTGGCGGTGCCAACGGCGCGACAGGCGTGGGCGGCGATGCCGGCAACGGCGGCGACGCAGGCACGGCCGGTGACGGCGGTAAGGGTGCCGACGGCACCGTGGACCACATCGACGGCGGCAACGGTGGCCAGGGCGGCGAGGTCGGTGCGGCCGGCGGCGCCGGTACCGCAGGAACCGGCTCCACGGGCGGCAAGGCCGGCAACTCCGGAGCCGAGATCACCGGCCCGGCCGGTAACGGTGGCGCCGGCGGTGCCGGACACGCCGGTGTCAACCCCGGTGACCGCGGTGGTGACGGTGGTGCCGGCGGTACAGGTGGCAGCCTCGGCGACGGCGGTGCGGGCGGTGCTGGCGGCGCGGGTGCCGGCGGTGGCACCGCACTGGTGGCCGGCTCTGGCGGTAATGGCGGTGCGGGCGGTAACGCCGGTGCGGCCGGCTCCGGCGGTCAGGGTGGTCAGGGCGGTCAGGGCGGTCAGGGCGACGGCATCGTCTATGACAACTTCGGGAACGCGTTCGCCCAGGGCGGCGGCACCGGTGGCACCGGTGGCACCGGCGGCTTGGGCTCCGCCACCGGCGCGGCCGGCGGCGGTGGCGACGGTGGCGCGGGTGGCAAGGGTGCGGCCATCATCGACGGCGCAGGAGCCAGTGGAAGCGTCACCGCCGGCCTCGGTGGTGACGGTGGTGCCGGGGCCCTCGATACCGCGACCGAAGCCGGCCACGGCGGTGGTGGCGGTGGTGGTGGCGGCGGTGCACTGATCCAGGCCGCCCCGGGCGGCACGGCCAGTGGAGGCGCCACCGGCGGTAACGGCAGTGCGGGTGACGACGGAACTACCACGGCGGCCGGTAGCAACGGCGGTCAGGGCGGCGGCGCCTCGATCACCGCTGACGGCACCAGCAGTGCCAGCGGCGTCGCGACCGGCGGCGCTGCCGGTGTCAGCTCTGCCGGTGGTGTCGGTGGTTCTGGTGGTGCGGCGGTTATTGCGGCCGCCGAGGGTGCGGCGATCACGGGCACCACGGTCACTGGTGGTGCCGGTGGTGCCGGCACTAACCAGGGCACGGGTGGTGCTGGTGGTGTGGGTGCTGCGTCGGCGGTTGGTGCGGGTAGCGCGATTACGGGTTCGGCGACTGGTGCTGCTGGTGGCACCGGTGATGGTGCGGGCAGCGTCGGTGGTGATGGTGGTGCCGGGTTCCTGGTGGTTGACCATGCCGGTGGTGTGATCGGCGGCGGTAACTCTGCGGTGGCCACCGGTGGTGTCGGTGGTGATGCCACCAATGGTGGTCACGCGGGCAAGGGTGGCTTCGGTGAGTTGGAGGCCGGTCACTACGCCAATGACGGTGGCACGGGTGGTTTGTCGTATGGGTCGGCGACCGGCGGTGCCGGTGGTGATGCTGCAGGTGGCGGTAGCACCGGCGGCGACGGTGGCAATGGTGTGATCCAAAGCGGCCGGCAGGACTTCGGCTCCACTGGTGGTGGTACCTCGCACGGCACCGCTCAGGGTGGTGCCGGTGGTGAGGCCACCGGTGGTGGCACCGGTGGTGACGGTGCTCGGGGCAGCATCTTGTCCGGCGGTGTCGGGGCGGAGTCTTCGGGTAGCGCGACTGGTGGTGCCGGTGGTGCGGGCCTCGACGGGGGTACCGGTGGTAACGCCGCTAATGGTCAGGTGAATGCGCTGGGTGCTGGTTCCACGGCCAATGGCACGTCGCAGGGTGGCAGTGGCGGTTCGGGCACTGGCGCTGGTGCTGTTGGTGGTGATGGTGGGCTGGGTTACGTCACGGCACTGGCGGGCAGCAGCACGACCGGTTCGGGCAGCACGGGTGGTTCCGGTGGTAACGCCGGTGCTGGTGAGCACGCTGCTAACGGTGGTGAGTCCAATGTGATGGCCACCAATGGTGGAGTTGTCACGAACAGCCACGGCACTGCGGGCGCCGGCAGTGACAGCGCCACCGGCGGTTCCGCGAGCATCACGGCCGACGGCGCCAACAGCACCGTCTCCAGCAGCTCGGCCACCGGCGGCAAGGCGGGGGCCGGGGACCCCAACGGCGGTGTCGGCGGTGTCGGCGGCGGTGCAACGGTTGAGGCCAACTCGGGTGGCAGCGTTGACAATGCCATTGCCACCGGTGGTGCCGGCGGCGCCGGCAGCACCGGGGGCACTGGTGGTGCCGGCGGGAGCGGTTACGTTGCCGCCTGGGCGGCCGGTGCCACGGCCAAGGGCATCGCCACCGGCGGGGCCGGCGGTGCCGGTACCGACGGTGGTGTCGGTGGTGCGGGCGCTCAAGGCGGGGTGTTCGCCCAGCGGGTCGACAGCACCGCGGACGGCACTGCGGTCGGTGGTGCCGGCGGCAGCGCCGACGGCGCGGGCAGCGTCGGTGGTGCGGGCGCCGGCGGCTGGATCCAGACCGGCTACTCGGCTCAGCCGTTACTCGGCGAAGGAAGCAGCGCCACCGGCTCGGCCTTCGGTGGCGCCGGTGGCGCGGCGACCGGCGGCGGTGTAGGAGGCGTCGGCGGCATGTCCACCGTGCTCGCCTTCGGGAACGAATCCGAGGCTTCGGGTGTCACCTACGGTGGCGCCGGTGGTGCGGGTATCGACGGCGGTAAGGGCGGCGCCGGGGCGCTCGGTCAGGTGGTCGCCCAGGGCAGCTACACGGACGCCAGTGGCACCGCGAACGGTGGTGCCGGCGGTACCGGCACCGGTGCGGGCAACACCGGTGGCGACGGCGGCCGCGGGATAGTCAGTGTGGGGACGTCGACCGGCGGTGGCATCAACAGCTCCGTCGAGGGCACCGGCAACGGCGGCAACGGCGGCAACGGGGCGGGCGGTGTGAACGGCGGCGCCGGCGCGCAGGGCATCGTCGCGGCCAACGGCGCCAACAACACCATCAGGGACAGCATCGCTGTCGGCGGCAACGGTGCCACCGGTGCCGACGGCGGCCTGGGCGAGGTCAGAGGCAACGGCACCGGAAGCAGCGTCGACGGGGCCAGCGCCACCGGCGGTGACGGCGGTGCCGGCGGTGCCGGAAGCAAGGCCTCGATCACCGCCTCCAGCGGCGGAACCATCGTCGACAGCACCGCGGTTGCCGGGGAGGGCTCGGAGACCGCAGTCGGCGGTGCGGCCACAATCACTGCGACCGGTGCCAACAGCAAAGTCATCGACTCGTCGGTGACCGGCGGTGACGCTGGGGCCGGCGACAGCAGCGGCGGCGTCGGAGGCAGCGGCGGCGCGGCCAGTATCGAGTCCAGCGGCGGCGCGAAAGTCAGCGATGCCACAGTCATCGGTGGTGACGGTGGCGCCGGCAGCGTCGGCGGTATTGGCGGTGCCGGCGGCACCGCGAGCGTGACGGCTTTGACCGGGGCCAACGTGCACGACACCACCGCCCAGGGCGGTGCCGGTGGCACGGGTAGTAACGGTGGCCAGGGCGGCACCGGCGGTTGGGGGCGGGTCCACGGCAGCGGCTCGACTGCCGAGGTCAGCGGCACAGCTACTGGTGGTGACGGTGGCGCCGGATCCGATGGTGGCCGGGGCGGCAACGGTGCCACCGGCTACGTCGGCGCCACCACTTCCGGCGGCATCGGCGCCAGTGCTCAAGGATCCGGTACTGGCGGCAACGGCGGTGACGCCATTGGCACCGCAAGCAAGGGCGGCAGCGGTGCGGGTGGCAGCGTGCAATCCGGGTACGACGGCACCGGAGGTCACGCCTCCGGTGCGGCGACCGGCGGCAACGGCGGCAACGCCAGCACCGGCGGCACCGGCGGCGCGGGTGGTCAAGCGGTCGTGATGACCGGCGGGCTGGCCGGCGTCAGCACCGGTGCCGCGTTGGCCGAAGCCAACGGCACCGCCGTCGGCGGTAATGGCGGCAACGCGAGTAACGGCGGCGAGGGCGGCGCTGGCTACACCGGCCAGGTCGCAGCGCTCAACGCGGGTGCCCAAGCCAGCGGCTACGGACAGGGTGGCGACGGCGGCGCTGGGGATGGCGCCAAGGGCGGCATGGGTGGCCAGGGCTTCATCCAGGCCCTCGGTGTGAACAGCACTGCCGATGGCACCGCCATTGGTGGTCAGGCCGGCGCTGGCGTCAACGGCGTCAACGGCGCTAGCGGTTCGGAAGCCAACATCAGGGCCTATGACGAGGGAAGCAGCGTCACCGGCAGTCGCGCCCAGGCCGGCGACAGCATGAACAACCGGCAGGGCGGCGGCGCGGTGGTCGTCGGCCGGAACGGGGCGATTATCACCGACAGCGACGCGTTCGGCGGCAATGCCAGCGCCGCCGCCAATGGCGGTAAAGCGGAGCTCCAAGCAGACGGCGCGAACAGCACCGTCGAGGCGAGTTCGGCCACGGGTGGAAACGCTGGTGGCGCCGCGGGTGGAAGTGCCGTCCTGAATGCCACCACCGGAGGCCAGATCATCGACGGCCATGCGGCCGGTGGGAACGGCGGCAGCAACGGCGACAGCAGTGACGGTACCGGCGGGATTGCCGGCGCCGGTGCCGCCGCCACAATCTCGGCGAGCAACGGTGGCACCGCTTCAGGTTCGGCGCAGGCCGGTAACGGCGGCGACGGCGGTGCCGGTAACAACGGCTTGGCCGGCGGTAATGGCGGCGCCGGGGGAACGGCCACCATCACGGCCAACGGCGGTATGGCCGGTGGCGCAGCCGTCGGCGGTCGCGGCGGAGACGGAGGCGTGGGCGGCACCGACAGGGCTGGCGGGACCGGCGGTAAGGGCGGTGCTGCGACAGTCACGGCATCGGACACCAGCAGCGCCACCGGCACGGCCATCGGCGGTGCCGGCGCGACGGGCGCCCTGCTGGGGACCACATCCGGAAACGGCGGCGCCGCGACGATCTCTGCCGATGGTGCGAGCAGCGTTCAGGGCGGCACCGCGACCGGTGGAGTCGGCGGTGTCGGCGGTACTGCCAGTACGGGCGCGAACGGCGGTGCCGGCGCAACCGGTGGCGCGGCGTCCATTGAGGCGCACAACGGGGGCGTGGTGACCAACACCGTTGTGGCTGGCCAGGACACCACGTCGGCTACCGGTGGTGCCGGTGGTAACGGCGGTGACGGCTTCACGACCAGAGTCGGTGGGGCTGGCGGCCTCGGTGGCAACGCCACCGTCGTCGCCAACGGTGGCACGGCCGGTGGTGCGGCTACTGGTGGCGCCGGCGGTGCAGGAGGTGACGCCACTGCGTCCGTGGCCGGTAAGGCGGGCGGTGCGGGTGGTTCGGCGACGGTCAGCGGAACTAACGGCGGATCGGCTCACGGCAGCGGCGCGGGCGCGGTCGGCGGCGCCGGCGGCAACGCCGGCGTGGGCACCGGTGGCGCCGGCGGCAAGGGGTCGGTGTCGGCCGACGGTATTGGCAGCGCCGCCAATGGTGCCGCGTCCGGTGGTGACGGCGGCAGCGGTGCCCTGGGCAACGGCGGTGCCGGCCAGGACGGCAGTCTCACCGCCACCGGCGGCGGGGTGATCACCAACAGCAGTGCCACCGCGGGTGACTCCCGTGGCGCTGTCGCTGGTGGCACGGCTTCGATCACGGCTGCCGGCGCGAACAGCAGCGTGACCGACAGTCATGCCACGGGTGGGAATGCCGGCAGTGGCAGCAACGCAGGTACCGGTGGCAGCGGCACGATAGCGGCTACCAACGGCGGTGCTGTGGCCGGCGCATCTGCTGGTGGTGGCGAAGGCGGCAACAGCCTCAACGGCGGCCAGGGCGGTAAAGCGGGCAACGGCATCGTGACGGCCGACGGTGCTGGCAGTAAGGCCAGCGGTCCGGCTACCGGTGGTAACGGCGGTGACGGCGACGGCGTCGGCAGCAAGGGTGGCAATGGAGCTGACGGCACCATCGAAGCCCTGAATGGCGGCACGGCGGCTGGCATCGTGACCAACTCGATCGCCGGGCAGCAGGCCGGCGCCACCGGTGGCAATGGTGGCAATGCTGAGTCCGGTGGCACCGGCGGCAACGGCGGCTGGGCCGAGATCAGTGCGGATGCCCCCAGCGCCAAGCACACCGGCAGCGCCACCGGCGGTAACGGAGGGGAGGGCCTGAACGGCGGTAAGGGCGGCGCCGGCAACTTCGGGTGGCTGTTCTCGTACAACGCAGCACAAGGCACCACGATCACTAATGGTGTTGCGGTCGGTGGTGACGGAGGGACCGGCAACGCCGGGATCGGCGGCAACGGCGGCTACGGGGCTCATCAGCTGTGGACCTCAGGTTATGGCGCCGCTAAGACCGAGAACGGTGTCGCGATCGGAGGCAGGGGCGGTGACGGTATCGATGGCGGCACCGGCGGCAGCGGCCGCGAGGGCTTGATCAATGCCCAATCGGCCGTCACAAGTGGCAAGGCTGTCGGTGGTAACGGCGGCAACGGTTACGACGGTGGCAAGGGCGGCGATGCCAGTTACGGTGGCCTCGGGTCGATGAACGGCAGTAACACCAACGCTGATGCCACCGGCGGCAACGGTGGTGACGGTTTCGACGGTGGCAAGGGTGGTGCCGGCGGCACCGCTTACGTCAACAGCAATGGCAGCCACAGGGGCACCATCACCAGCGGCACCGTCCAAGGCGGCAATGGGGGTGACGGTATCGGTGCCGGCGGCCAGGGTGGCAGCGGTGGCCGAGCGAACCTCGAAGGCATGTACGCGGGCAACCCGCCGGATGACCTCGACGATTACACCGGCACCGTCAGTGGCACTGTCACCGCCGGTAACGGTGGTAACGGTGGTGACGCCGACGGCAGCGGAGGTACCGGTGGTAACGGTGGTGCCGCCCAGTTCAACGGCGGCCCCCGTGCCCACGTCGAGGGC
Organism: Mycobacterium sp. UM_Kg1; assembly: GCF_000972925.1. Lineage (NCBI taxonomy): Bacteria > Bacillati > Actinomycetota > Actinomycetes > Mycobacteriales > Mycobacteriaceae > Mycobacterium > Mycobacterium sp. UM_Kg1. The sequence goes on from NZ_JRMK01000130.1 coordinate 8,932, forward strand.
ACCGCGACCGCTGGCAACGGTGGCAACGCGATCAACGGCGGTACCGGCGGCAATGGCGGCAACGTCCTCGTTGAAGGTTTCACCAGCGACTCACTACCGGTGGGTACCCGCACTGAAATCAGCGGTGCTGAAGCTAACGGCGGCGACGGCGGTGCCGGCGATGGCACCACCGGTGCCAATGGCAGTAGCGCCACGGTGAGCGCTACCGGCGGCGGCAAGGTCATCGACAGCACCGCGACCGCGGGTGACTCCCGTGGCGCCGTCGCTGGTGGTGCGGCGAGCATCACCGCGACGGGCGCCGGCAGCACCGTCACCACCGGCTCCGCTATAGGCGGGAACGCTGGCGTCGGCTCTGATGGCGGTACTGGTGGCGTCGGCGGAAATGCCGAGATCACCGCCACCTATGGCGGCGCTGTGAAGTCCAGCACCGCCACCGGCGGCACCGGAGGGCAGGGCATCGACGGCGGCACGGGCGGAACTGGCGGCGCGGGCGGGATCGCTGCGGCTGGTGCGGACACCTCGGTCACCGACGGCGTCGCCACCGGTGGTAATGGCGGCATCGGCCGTGATCAGGGCGTTGGCGGCAACGGGGGTTACGCTGCTGTCACTGGCGGCATTGACCAGAACTCCGGCAACCTCCCGAATAACACCGTGGACGGTGCCGTCTCGACCGGCGGTGCCGGCGGTGAGGGCACTGGTCTGGGCAGCACCGGCGGTAACGGCGGTTACGGCGTGATCCAAGGCGGAAACGGCAAGGGGATCACCAACGGCGCCGCCACCGGCGGCGCGGGAGGCGTGGGCACCGATGGCGGCGGCGGCGGTAAGGGCGGTGACGCCCAGCTCATTTCGCTGAGCCAGGGCAAGGTCGATAACGGGACCGCAATCGGCGGCGTGGGCGGTCTGGGTACTGCTGGTGCTACCGGCGGCAACGGCGGCTTGGCTCAGGTCGTCTCCTGGAACAGCGGGACGGCGACCGGCAAGGGAATTGGCGGTGCAGGCGGCGCTGGCCTGGGCGGTGACGGCGGTAACGGCGGTATCGGCTCTGTGCAAGGAACCTCGGGCGCCGGACCGAATAACAGCGTCGACGGGACCGCCACCGGCGGCAACGGCGGTGACGGCGGTGTGAACGGCACCGACGGTGCTGTTGGCGGCAACGGCGGTAACGGTGGCCGGGGCAATGTCCAGGCGATTACCGTTGCGGGGAACCAGGTCGCGGCAGATGGCACTGGCGGCCACGGTGGCAATGGTGGTGCCGGCGGCGACGGTCTCGGTGCCGACGGCGGTGACGGCGGTGACGGCGGTATCGGCAACGCCACTGGCACCACAGACGGTGTCGGTGGTGCTGGCGGCCAGGGCGGTGCCGGCGGCGTGGGTGTTGGTGGCGGCATCGGTGGTGCCGGTGGTGCCGGTGGCGATGGTGCTGAGGGCAACGCCAGCACCGGCAACAGCATCGGTGCTGTCTCTTATACACAT
>NZ_JRMK01000131.1:0-10125 GCF_000972925.1 Mycobacterium sp. UM_Kg1
GAGACAGCGGCAAGGGTGGTGCCGGCGGCCAGGGCGGCCGCGGCGGAGACGGCGGTAACGGAGGCGCCGGTGGCGCCGGTGGCGCCGGTGGCGCTTCGGGACCCGGCGGCCAGCCCGGTGAGGGCGGTGCCGGTGGTCTGGGCGGTGCGCCCGGACCGGGTGGAACCCCAGGCCAGCCCGGTCAGCCCGGTGAGCCCGGACGGGCCGGCTGACCCTGCCCCACTGACTCGTTCCGGCGCGTCGGACACTCCGTTTGGAGTCGCCTCCGGGCGCGCCGGCCCAACAAGCCCCCGCTAAAGTCTGATCCGATCCGGCGGGGGGTTAATTCGACAAGGAGCCACACAGAAGTGACCGAGAATCCACGTGCAGACGTCGTCTCCCGGCAGTACGAGCGGTGGACGTACCCGCCGCCCATCCATGACCTGCAGGCATGGACGACCACAAACTGGGAGTGGTTCGACCCCAGCCATTCGCACCGGGTGCTGTGGCCGGATCGTGAATACCGTCCCGACCTCGACATCCTGATCGCGGGCTGTGGCACCAACCAGGCGGCGGTCTTCGCCTACAACAACCCGCAGGCCAGCGTCGTGGCGGTCGACATCAGCGCGTCGTCGTTGGGGCACCAGCAGTACCTCAAGGACAAGCACGGTCTGTGGAACCTGGAGCTGCACCAGCTGCCCATTGAGGAGCTTTCCTCGCTCGGCCGGGACTTCGACCTGGCGATCTCGACGGGCGTGCTGCACCACATGGCCGACCCCGAGGTGGGCATGAAGGCGATCGCAGACCGGCTGCGGCCCGACGGCGTCGCCGGCATCATGCTCTACGCGCGCTACGGCCGCATCGGTATCGAAATCCTGGAGTCGGTCTTCCGGGACCTCGGGTTGGAACAGAACGACGAGTCGATTCAGACCGTGCGCCAGGCCATCCGCGTGCTGTCGCCGGAGCACCCGGTGCAGCCGTACATCAAGATCGCCGGCGACCTGCACTCGGATTCGGGCCTGGTGGACACGTTCTTGCACGGTCGGGCGAAGAGCTATGACGTCGACGGTTGCATCGACCTGGCCAAGTCGGCCGGCCTGGACTTCCAGGGCTGGCTGCTCAAGGCCCCGTACTACGCCCATGACATCGCGGTGCCGGCCACCGGCTTCTACGACAAGGTGAATGCCTTGCCGGAGGAGAAGATCTGGTCGGTGATGGAGCGCGTCCACACTCTCAACGCGCGGCACTTCTTCATCGCCACTCGGCCCGATCGGCCCAAGAGCAGCTACCAGATCGACTTCTCCACCCCGGAGAGCCTCGACTACGTGCCGCTGTTCCGCTGGAAGTGTGGCTTGAACAACGACGAGATCTTCCGTTCGGGCTGGCGTATGCCGTTGAACCCGGCGCAGTTGCCGTTCGTGCAGAGCATCGACGGTCGTCGCAGCATTCGTCAGATCGCCGCGGACCTGGCACAGGCCGGCGGCCCGTCGCGCGGCAGCGTCGCGGACCTGGAGAAGTTCGGGCGCAAGCTGTTCCAGTCGCTGTGGCGGCTGGACTTCATCGCGGGCGATCTGAGTGCCCGTTCCTGATCGTCGACATGGTCGGTAAGCCGTCGCGGCGGCCGTATGGTCGCCGCGGGCGGCGCCGGCACGGTCGGGCAGGATAAGGCGCATGGTGTTGAACCGGGCAAATCGGAAGGCGGACTTCCCGCAGCTGCCCGCGGCGCCTGCGGATTATCCGGTGTTCCCGGACAAGTCCACCTGGCCGGTGGTCTTCCCGCAGTTGCCGTCGCCGCCCGGCGGGGGGCCGTGTCGCCCTCCGCAGCACACGTCCAAGGCCGTGGCGCCGCAGATCCCCGCCGAGGCGCTGCCGACCCACGTCGCGGTGGTGATGGACGGCAACGGCCGCTGGGCGACCCAGCGTGGGCTGGGCCGCACCGAGGGGCACAAGATGGGCGAGGCGGTGCTCATCGACATCACCTGCGGCGCCATCGAACTGGGCATCAAGTGGCTGACGGTGTATGCGTTCTCCACCGAGAACTGGAAGCGCTCCCCAGAGGAGGTGCGCTTCCTGATGGGGTTCAACCGCGAGGTGGTGCGCCGACGGCGGGAGAACCTCAACGCGATGGGCGTGCGAATGCGCTGGGGGGGGTCTCGTCCGAAGATGTGGCGCAGCGTGATCAAGGAATTCGAGATCGCCGAGGCCATGACCGTGGACAACGACGTCATCACGATCAATTACTGCGTCAACTACGGCGGGCGCACCGAGATCGCCGAAGCCGCCAAGGCCATCGCCGAGGAGGCCGTGGCGGGCAAGCTGAACCCGAGCCGGATCAACGAGGCCACCATCGCGCGGCACCTGCACCGGCCGGACATGCCCGACGTCGACCTGCTGATCCGCACCTCCGGCGAGCAGCGGTCGTCCAACTTCATGCTGTGGCAGGCGGCCTACGCCGAGTACATCTTCCAAGCGAAGCTGTGGCCGGACTACGACCGCCGCGATCTGTGGGAGGCCTGCGAGCAGTACGCCTCGCGGCAGCGCCGGTTCGGAACAGCCTGATGCCGACGCTGGCCGACCGGCTCGCCACGGTGCTCGCCGAGGTGCTGACGGTCGACGCCGAACCCGACGGTGCGCTGACCGTTCGGCAGGACGGGCTGCTGGCGTCGTTGCGGGTGGTGCCGATCGCCGAGGACCTGGAGTTGGTGTCGCTCACCGCGATTCTGGCCTGGGATCTGCCGTTGACCGAGCACCTGCGCACCCGCGTCGCCGAGCAGGCCGACCTCAGTCAGCTGGGCACCGTGTCCCTGGTCGGTAAGGACGCGTCCGCGGACGTGATTCTGCGGTACAACTTCCCGGGTTCGGGGCTGAGCGACGGCGCGCTGCGCACCCTGGTTCTGATGGTGCTGGCCAAGGGCGTCGACATCCGGGACGCACTGACCGCCTGACGGCGGGCCGGGCTCAGTTCCGGCAGCCGGCGCAGGGGCCGAAGATCTCGATGGTGTGGCCGACGTCGGAGTAGTCGTGCTCGGCGGCGATGCGCGCCGCCCACTCTTCGACTTCGCGGTCGCCCACCTCGACGGTCGCCCCGCAGCCCCGGCACACCAGATGGTGGTGGTGGTGATCCGAGCATCGCCGGTACACCGATTCGCCGGTGTCCGAACGCAGCGTGTCGACCTGTCCGGCCGAGGCCATCGCCTGCAAGGTGCGGTAGACGGTGGTCAGCCCGATGTTCTCGCCGCGCTCACGCAGCGCGTCGTGCAGTTCCTGGGCCGACCGGAAATCCTCGACGGTCTCCAGCAGCGCCGCGATCGCTGCCCGCTGCCGGGTGGAGCGCACCCCGGGGGCGCTCAACGGTCCTCACCGGCGTGCGCCACCGCGTCAATGGCGATGTGCGCCAGGTGATGGTCGGCCAGTCGGTAGAGCACTTCGCGACCAGACCTTTCCCCGGCGACGACTCCGGCGGACTTGAGGATTTTCAGGTGCTGGCTGACCAGCGGCTGCGGCACGCCGAGCGCGTCGACGAGCTCGTGCACGCAGCGCTGTGATTCCTGCAGTTGCAACACGATCGCGATGCGAACGGGGGCGGCCAGCGCGCGCAGCAGCTCTCCGGCTGCGTCGAGGATCTCCCGCGGCGGTGCCGCGGGAAAGGCTGGACCGGTGTGTCGGTGGCCCACCAGGCCCGATGCTGAGGAGGCCATGACACCACCTCCGGACACGTTGGAAATCATTTTCAGCTGGCATCCACTGTTCCATGCGTGATGACGCATGTCAAAGAACGCGGACGGTATCGATACGATGACTGATGTTTTGCGCGTCGGCGTTGCCGGCGCGGTTCCGTCAAGACAGGAGAGCACCCCCTCGTGGCGTCCATCATCGACACCGTTGCCAACCTGGCCAAGCGACGTGGCCTGGTCTTCCAGTCGGGCGAAATCTACGGCGGCACAAAGTCGGCGTGGGACTACGGGCCACTCGGAGTGGAGCTCAAGGAGAACATCAAGCGGCAGTGGTGGCGCTCGGTCGTGACCTCCCGGGACGACGTCGTCGGCCTGGACAGCGCGATCATCCTGCCCCGTCAGGTGTGGGTGGCCTCCGGGCACGTCGCGGTGTTCAACGACCCGCTGGTGGAGTGCCTGAGCTGCCACAAGCGGCACCGGCAGGACCACATGCAGGAAGCGGTGGCACTGAAGAAGGGCGGCAACCCCGATGACGTGCCGATGAGCGAGATCGCCTGCCCGGACTGCGGCACCAAGGGGCAGTGGACCGAGCCCCGGGACTTCAACATGATGCTCAAGACCTACCTGGGTCCCATCGAGTCTGAAGAGGGACTGCACTACCTGCGGCCCGAGACCGCACAGGGCATCTTCGTCAACTTCGCCAACGTGGTGACCACGGCGCGCCGCAAGCCGCCGTTCGGTATCGGTCAGATCGGCAAGAGCTTCCGCAACGAGATCACCCCCGGCAACTTCATCTTCCGGACCCGTGAGTTCGAGCAGATGGAGATGGAGTTCTTCGTCGAGCCGTCCACCGCCAAGGAGTGGCACCAGTACTGGATCGACGCGCGCCTGCAGTGGTACGTCGACCTGGGCATCAACCGGGAGAACCTGCGACTCTACGAACACCCGCTCGAGAAGCTGTCGCACTACTCCGCCGGCACCACCGACATCGAGTACAAGTTCGGCTTCGCCGGCAACCCGTGGGGGGAGCTGGAGGGCATCGCCAACCGCACCAACTTCGACCTGACCACGCACTCGGAGCACTCCGGGGTGGACCTGTCGTTCTACGACCAGGCGACCGACACCCGCTACGTGCCCTACGTGATCGAACCGGCAGCCGGCCTGACCCGCTCCCTGATGGCCTTCCTGGTCGACGCCTACCACGAGGACGAGGCGCCCAACGCCAAGGGCGGCGTGGACAAGCGCACCGTGCTGCGGTTGGACCCGCGGCTGGCTCCGGTCAAGGCGGCCGTGCTGCCGCTGTCGCGCAACGCCGACCTGTCGCCCAAGGCCCGCGACTTGGCGGCCGAGCTGCGCCAGTCCTGGAACGTGGAATTCGACGACGCCGGGGCGGTCGGCCGGCGGTACCGCCGCCAGGACGAAATCGGCACCCCCTACTGCATCACGGTCGACTTCGACTCCCTGGAAGACCACGCCGTCACCGTGCGCGAGCGCGACACGATGACCCAGGAGCGGGTGGCCATCGACGCGGTCGCCGACTACCTGGCCGTGCGCCTCAAGGGCTGCTGATCGAGGTCAGTCCTCGGCGGCTTCCGGGGCCTTCGTGTCGAGCGGCTTGAACCAGTCGGTGCGGCTGCGCCAGGACAGCGCGGCGGCATAGGCGAAGGCGGTGCTGCTGATGCCTGCGCAGATCCAGGTGGGCAGGGTGACCGCGCTGCCGAGCAGCACACTGGTCAGTTGTGCGATGATCGCCGCGAGTTTGAAGGCGACCCAGGCCAGGTAGAACCGCACCGTCGTCTTTGAGCGCGGATCGCTGCGCAGTGCCAGCAGCACCCGGCCGGTGAACCCGAACAGCGGCAGCGCCAAGGCCCCGACCAGTGCCCAGTACGCCGCGAACCACGGCCCGCGGGGCGCGAAAGCATCCAGATACGGCGGCTGTCCCCGATCGGCGATGCAGAACACGATCACCACCAGTGGCAGGCCGAGCTTCAGCGGCGCCATGATGTGCCGGCGTTGCAGGCGCCGGGCGTGGTCCTCGTCGTCCAACCTCGTCACCAGGTGCTCGAACATCAGCGCTACCGCGCCGAACATGCACAGCACCGCCAACAGCCCGGCGACGTTGAACAACCCGAACACGCCGTGCACGAGCGGGTCGACGAGTCGTGACCCCACCGGAGACAGCAGCAGGCCCGCGCAGCACATCAGGACCAGGACGCGGGAGGGGTTGGTGTCCCAGCGCGAACCCCAGGTGTGCCGACGGGCCCACAGCGCCCATCCGCACGCCGCCAGCACCCCCACCAGGGCGACATCGATGAGCACCGACATCGTTCCGGTGGGCTAGAACCGGCCGCCGCCGCCGAAGAAGCCGCCGCCGGACGAGGAGCCGCCGAACGAGGTCGGACTCCACCCGCCCCCACCGCTGCCGCCCCCGCCGAAGCCGCCGCCACCCCCGCTGAGGATGTTGCCGATGATGATGCCGCCCAGCATGGCTCCGGTGTCATTGCCACCGCCGGGACCGCCGCCGTAGCGCCCGTAGTAGGCGCGCTGGGCCTCCTGCACATCGGCCTTGGCCAGGGACTGCGCCGCGGCGGCCAGGGTGGCAGCGCCGTTGGCCTGGCTGATGGCTCCGGCCACGTCGGTGCCGCGCAGCGCCTCTGCCGCGTCGAGGCGGCGCCGGGCCTCGGCCAACCGGGTACGGGCCTCCGGGCCGACGCTGCCGCGACGGGTGTCGATGTAATCCGACACGGCCCGAATCCGCGACGACGCGGTGAACAGTGCCTGCTCGAGGGTGCGGGCCAACCGTTCGGCGGCCGCGCGCTCTTGCGCGACGGTGTCCAGCAGCTGATCCAGGGCGGCGTCGGCTTTGATCAGTGCGGTGAACGCGCCCAGCGGATCTCCGGGGGTGCGGGCGTCGGCTACGGCTCTGACCACGGAGTCGCGCGCGGTGGTCAGTTCGGCCTGGTGCGCGCCCACCCCCCGCGCCAGCTGTGCGCCGGCCTGGGCGATGCCCGCCTCGGCGTCGGCGATAGTCTCCGGCAGCGCGGCGACGGCGTGGCGGATGTCGCCGGCGGCACTGTCCACCGCGTCGAGCAGTGCCCGGCCCTGGGCCAGCGCCGACTCGGCGGCCCGCACCACGTCCACCAGTTCGCTCTGACCCCCGGTCACCGGACGTTCGGCCAGGCTGCGCGCCCGGGTGATGTTGCGTTCGGCGAAGGCCGCCCGGTCCTGGGCGGTCTTGACATTGCCGGAAACCGAGCTGAGCGCGGTGGCGTCGAACTCGGAGTGCAACTGCCTCAGATGCTGTTCGGAGGCCGGGATACGCCCGGTCAGCTCGACCAGTTGCTGGGTGAGGGCGTCGAGCCGGTCGGCGGAGTGCAGCACCAGATCGCGCAACTGTTCGAACGCGGCCCGCTGGGCCTCGAGTTCGCGGTCGGCCTTCGACGCGGTGACGATCACACCGGTCAACAGGTCGCGCTGTTGGGCCGGGGTCTCGGGAATGTCGTCGTCGAGCTGCTGGCGCACGGTGAAGGCGTGCTCCATGGCCGCCTTGGCCGAGGCGACGGCCTGGGCGAACGGCTGGGTGCGTTGCTCGCCGAACTCCTCGACGGCCAACTGCAACTCGTTGGCGCTGGTGCGCACCGCGTTGTCGACGTCGACGACCTTCTCCCGGGACAGGGCGTCCAGCGCGAACACCGGCACCTCGGACAGCGCGCTGGGGTCGGTGGAGTCGAGCCGCCGGGCGGCGGCCAGCGCCGCCACCCGTCGCCGGCTTCGCAGCCGGCGCACCACCAGCGCCACCAACAGGCCGGCCAGTGCCAGGGCGCCCAGCGCGATCAGGATCGGCGCCCAGCTGACCTCGGCGGGGGCGGCGGCGGCATCGAGTCCGGTGGCGGCTGCGGTGGCCGCCCCCGACCAGTCGCCGCGGCGCAGCGCGGGCTCGATCTGGTTGCGCCGTAACGCGTCGACTTCGCCGCTGCTGATCTCGGGGATGCCCTCGGAGACCAGGAAGGCGTAACTGCGGTCCGCGATCGCCACGGCCAGCACGGCGTCGTTGCTGCCCAGTTCGCTCAGCCGCGCGGTGCTGCGGCCCCAGTTGTCAGCGGTCTGCCCGGAGAACACATCGACATAGACCACCCACAACCGGATGTGGCGGTCGGCGTAGAGCGTGTCGATCGCGCTCTGCACCCGGGCCCGCTCGGGTTGCGACAGCGCCCCGGCGTTGTCGGTGATCGAGCTGGGGAGACGCATCGGAGGTTGCGCCGCGGCGCCCGGAGACACCAGCAGCACTGCGAGGAGAAACGCCAGGACGGCGCTGGCCAGCCGGGTGATGCGCATGCTCGCCAATCTATATGCGATCGGCAGGGGACCCACGCCGATTCTGCGACCGGGCCGTCCGGTCCTCCGCACTCGGGCGGGCCGCTTCGGCCCGCCGTGTCATCCGCGCGGGCGAGTTCAAAATAGACTGGCGGCGGTGGCCACAAACTTCCCTGACAGCTACGACGCGCACGACTGCGCCCGCATCGTGGCGGAGTCCCCGAAAACGGCCGGCCTGCCCGGAACCGACGGCCAGTACCGTACCGACTTCGCCCGCGACCGGGCCCGGGTGCTGCACTGCGCCGCGCTGCGCCGGCTGGCCGACAAGACTCAGGTGGTGGGCCCGCGCGACGGCGACACCCCGCGCACCCGGTTGACCCACTCGCTGGAGGTGGCGCAGATCGGTCGGGGGATGGCGATCGGTCTGGGCTGTGATCCTGACCTGGTCGACTTGGCCGGGCTGGCCCACGACATCGGCCACCCGCCCTACGGGCACAACGGGGAGATGGCGCTCAACGAAATCGCCTCGGCCTGTGGCGGTTTCGAGGGCAATGCGCAGAACTTCCGGATTTTGACCAGCCTGGAGCCCAAGGTGATGGGCCCCGACGGTGCCAGCGCCGGACTGAATCTGAGCCGGGCGGCGCTGGATGCGGTCACCAAGTATCCGTGGTACCGGCGCACGTCAGACGGCGCGCTGCGCACCAAATTCGGTTTCTACGACGACGACCGGGCCGCCGCCGAATGGATGCGCCAGGGGGCGCCGGAAGGGCGGGTCTGTCTGGAGTCACAGATCATGGACTGGGCCGATGATGTCGCCTACTCGGTACACGATGTGGAGGACGGCGTCATCTCGGGCCGGATCGACCTGCGGGTACTCGCCGACCCGTCCACGGTGTCCGAGCTGACCCGGCTGGGCGACCCCGACGGGGTGCACGATCTGGCCGGGGCGGCGCGCCGGCTCACCGAGCTGCCGGTGGTGGCCGCAGTGGGCGCCCACGGCAGCTTCCCGGGAACCCTGTCGGCGTCGGTGGCGCTCAAGCGGTTGACCAGTGAACTCGTCGGGCGTTTCGCCTCGGCGGCGATCACCGCCACCCAGGAGGCCGCCGGGCCCGGGCCGCTGCGGCGCTACCAAGCCGACCTCAAGGTCCCCGAACTGGTCCGCGCCGAGGTGGCCGTGCTGAAAACCCTTGCGGTCCAGTTCATCATTTCCTCCGATCAGCACCGCAGGATTCAGGCCGCCCAGCGCGAGCGGGTGCACGAGGTCGCGCATCGGCTGTCGATCACCGCGCCGGAGAGCCTGGACCCCGTGTTCGCCCCGGCGTTCGCCGCCGCGGCCGACGACGGCGCGCGGCTGCGGGTGATCGTCGACCAGATCGCGTCGTGCACCGAGGGGCGGCTGGAGCGGTTGGTGGCCGGCTGAGCGGAACCGCCCGGCGGACGGCTCCCGGGCAGCTCGGTCCGGTTCGGGCGCGCAGGAGCGCCGCGGGGGTACAAGGCGCGCTCTAGACTGACCCGGTGCCCGGCCGTATCTCCGATCGCGACATCGCCGCTATCCGCGAACGTGTCCGCATCGAGGACGTGGTCGGGGACTACGTGCAGCTCAGGCGGGCCGGCGCGGATTCGCTCAAGGGCCTGTGCCCGTTTCACAACGAGAAGTCGCCGTCCTTTCACGTCCGGCCCAACCACGGTCTCTTCCACTGCTTCGGCTGTGGGGAGGGCGGCGACGTCTACGCGTTCGTGCAGAAGGTCGAGCACGCCAGCTTCGTCGAGGCGGTGGAGATGCTCGCCGATCGGGTCGGTCACACGATCACCTACACCGGCGCGTCGGCGACCAACATCCAGCGCGAGCGCGGCGGCCGCAGTCGGCTGATCGCGGCGAACGCGGCAGCAGCCGAGTTCTATGCCGCGGCGCTGGGCACCCCTGAGGCCGAACCGGCGCGGCGCTATCTCACCGAGCGGAACTTCGACGCCGCGGCCGCCGAACGGTTCGGCTGCGGCTTCGCCCCCTCCGGCTGGGACACCCTGACCAAACACCTGTTGCGCAAGGGCTTCGAGTTCAAGGAACTTGAGGCCGCGGGTCTGTCCCGGGAAGGGCGCCGCGGCCCGATGGACCGATTCCACCGCCGGCTGCTGTGGGCGATCCGTTCGTCGGCGGGGG
>NZ_JRMK01000132.1:0-9957 GCF_000972925.1 Mycobacterium sp. UM_Kg1
AGCAGCAGACGTGGCCACCAGGGCGGCAATTGGTCTGGACATGATGGCCCGGGCAAGTCTGTCCCAGCGCCGGCGGGACCGATCCCGGGTGTGCGGCAGCCACGGGACACACCAAGCCGTCACCCGGTCGCCGAGTAGGTACAACACGGCGGGCAGCACAACAAGACATGCCAGGACCGCCGTGACCACGCCGATGATCCCCGCGAACGCGATCGAACGGATCTGCGGTAAATCAACGATGAACAGCGTCGCCAAGGCGACTGCGACCGTTGTTCCCGAGGCGGCGACGCTGCGCCCAGCAGTTCGGATGGTGTTGGTAAGCGCGACCCTTCGATCGGACCCGGCCATCTCGTCGATGAACCGGCGGATCATGAAAAGGGAATAGTCCACGCTTACGCCGAGACCCAACATGGTGACGATGCTCTGCACGATGACGGTCAGCTCGACTTCGCCGGCGAGCCACGTGAGTGCAGCTGTCGCGAAGACGATCCCGGTCACGCTCACGCCAAGGGAGATCAGCGCCGCGGCGACACTGCGGTACAGCATCAACAGAATCGCTACGACCAGTGGAAGCAGGATCAGTTCAACACGCGTGAGAGCAGCCGCACCTACCGCGTTGGTGGCGGCGAATGCGGCCTGCTGACCCACCAGATAGACCTCTAATCCTTCCGCGTTGAAGCGCGATAACCCCCTGGTGACCTCCGGCAGGATCCGCTTCGCGGTGCCGTCGTCGATGCCGAGTTCCAGCGTGGTGAGCGTTGTCCGGGCGTCGTGGCCGAGCAGCTCGTCTCGCTGCGGCGACGGCAGTGAGCTCCAACCCGTCTGGCTGCGGACCTGCAGCCGAGGGTCGGCCACGATCTGTTCGGTCACTTCCGCTGCACGCCGGTCGAATCCAGTCGACGGCGCACTGAACCGCTCATCGTGAATCAGCAGCATGACAGTCGATGAACCGCGCCCCACGAAACCGGCGTTCTGCGCCTGCTCGGCACGGTCCTCCGGAGATCCGGGCACGGTCCAGCCGCCGCCGCTGAGCCGCCCGTTCAGCTGCGTGGAATAGATCCCACAGAGCAGGAGTAATACCAGCGTCGCCGCGACGATCCAGCCGGCGCGCCGCGAAAGCCATCGCGTGAGAACCTCGTTAGGCGTTCCTCCGGTCTGGGTCATGACTTCCATCCCAGGTCGAACCGCATGGGACGGGCCGTGTTTCGGGTCAGCGAACGCATAGGAACACGACGCATACCGGCGTTCCGCGCTGCACAGATCAGGGGATTCTGCGCCTGTTCCAGTTTGTTGAGTCGCCGCGAGCTCCGCACCAGCATTGCGGCTCGGTGTCGGCGCCTGTTCTCGTATACGCGCAGGGCGTCGACCGCATCCGGTGTCCGCGCGATCGCCTCCGCCAACACGTATCCGTCCTCGATCGCCGAACTGGCGCCTTGTGACCTGCTGGTCAGCATGGGGTGCGCCGCATCACCCAACAGGGTGACCGGGCCTTTACCCCACTGTTTGAGGAGGGGGCGATCTTGACCGGGCACGCTGACAATTGCCTCCGCCGGCGTCTGCTCGATCGCCTCGACTACCTCGGGAGCCCAGCCGTTGAATGCCGCCAGGACTTCTCCCTTGTCTCCGTGCCAGTCACGTGCCCGGGCTGCCGGTATGTTCCGTATCCCCCACCAGTAGGCCATCCCGCCGCCTATGTCGATCAGGCCGAACCGCTGACCTCTGCCCCAGTAGTGCCCGGTGTATCCGGTCACCATGCGCTCATGCTCAAAGGGCACGGTCCCAAGCCAGCAGACATAGCCGTACTCTCTGGCCGGCTGCTCGCCGGCGACCATCGATCGGACGACCGAACGGATTCCGTCGGCCCCGATCAAGACGTCTGCTCGCACGTCGGAACCGTCGACACACGTGGCGCGCGCACCGGAACGTCCGATCCCGACGTCGATGACCTGGGCCCCATAGTGGATCGGGGTGTCGGCAACGGCGTTGCGCAGCGTCCCGATCAGCTCGTTGCGGTGAATACTCACGAATGGATGCCCGAGTTCGGCGGTCAGCGCCGCGCCCGGCATGGCCCGGATCAGCCCGCCTCGGGCCGTACGCAGCTCAAAGCGCTCAAGCGCACGACAGCATGCATCCGTTGTGAGGTCAATACCCAGGCGGCACAGCACCTTGGTGGCATTGCAGGCGAGCCCGAGTGCCGTTCCGGTGCTCCGGGGTTCGGCCGCAGATTCGTAGATCTCGACGTCGATTCCCTTGGCCCGCAGTGCGATGGCAGCCGTCAGGCCGCCGATTCCGGCGCCGATCACCGCCACCGTCGGCGCGTTCATCGCGGGCTCTCACCGACAAGCTCGAACCCGGCGATCGCGGCAGACAGCTTGGCTGCAACGTCGGCGACATACGGCTCCGACATCATCGACAAGTGGTCACCGGCTACCTCGATCACGCTCAGGCTGCGCGGCGTCACTATTTCCCAACCATTTGTTGGACTGGCGAACATGCTCCCCACCATCCGGTGGGGGCCCGCCAACTCCGGCGGGAGTTCATCGCGCGACCGCAGCAGCGTGATATCCCGATCCAACGGAGCATGGCGGTATGCCAGGGTTGCCTCGCAGTTGGCGCGGAAGATCTCGTAGAGCCGCCGGATCAGTTGTGGCGAGCTGTCGGCGGGAACGACTCCCGCCTCGATCGCGTAGCGCAGAACTGAATCGAACGAGAGATCGGGATCCATTCCGCCGAGTCCGAACGCCAGCTGCTTCGCCTCGACGCCGTGGGCTTCCAACAGCAGTTCCCCGACGAACCAGGTGATCAAGTCACTTTCAGTGACGACCGCACGTGGTCGATCGCCGAGCGCCGTGGTATCGAGCAGGATAAGGCGTGCCAGCTCATCGGCGGGAAGTTGCCGGGCCATTTCGACGGCAACGTAGCCGCCGAAAGACCATCCACTGATGTGGTACGGCCCGACCGGGTGCAGCCTGCGAATCGCAGCGATATAAGACGCGGCCAGGTCACTCATCGTTCGCAGTGGCTCCGCCCCGGGCTCGGCACCTGCCGCCTGCAGCGCGTAGACCGGTTGGTCGACCGGAAGGTGCTTGACCAGGTCGAGATAGCACAAAACATTGCCGCCCATGGGGTGCACCAAAAACAGCGGTACGCGATCGCCCTCCGTGCGCAGCGCCACGATGGGGTCGAACGTACGGGCCGGACCGCCCGCCGCGATCAGGCCAGCAAGGTGGGCCGGAGTGGGTGCTTCGACAAACGCATCCAGCGGAATATCCACATCCCATCGCCGCGCGATGGCCATCACAACACGCATGGCACCGATCGAGGTGCCGCCGGCTTCGAAGAAGTTGGTGTCGACGCCGAACCCGGCCGTACCGGCGAACTCCGCCATGATGTCAGCGACCGCCTGCTCATAGACGTTGCACGCAGTGACGCCGGACGAAGCTGCAACGGTAGGGGTGAACGACAGCCCGCGCAGGGCCTGATCGTCACGCTTACCGCTCGGCGTGAGAGGAAACTCTTCGAGCCATTGGAACTGCGCCGGGATCATGTACGCAGGCAGCACCATTCGCAGGCGGGACCGAATCGTCGCGACGTCGGCGGCTTCCCGGTCCCCGACGAGATAGGCCACCAATTTGGCGTCCCCGTCGTCGAGGTCTCGCGCGACCACGGCCGCCCCTCGGATCGACATGTCGTTAAGATTCATCAAGGCCAGTTCGACCTCCGCACACTCGATGCGGAAGCCGCGCACCTTCACCTGGGTGTCAGCGCGCCCGAGATAGACCAGGTCGCCGGTGGGCAGCTGCGCTCCTAGATCGCCCGTGCGATACATCCTTTCGCCGCCGATCATGACGAACCGCTGCGCAGTGAGATCGGGCCGACCTTCGTAGCCGAGCGCGAGGCACCGTCCGCCTATGTAGATCTCGCCCTTCGCTCCGCACGGCACCGGATGCAGGTCGGCACCGAGCAGACCTATCGTTGCGCCGTCGACAGCAGTGCCGATCGGCGGCAATACCGCAAATTCATCCGGCGGACCGCTCAAGGTATAGCTGGCGACTTCGTGTGTCTCGGTCGGACCGTACTGATTCTCCAGGAGAATGCCGGGATGTCCGGCACACAGTAGGCGGATCTCCGGCGTCACCCTCAGCTGCTCGCCGACGTTGACCACGACACGCAGCGACGACAACCGTGTTCTGGTGGTCTGTGCCGCCTCGGCGAATGCCTGCAACGCGACGCAGGTCAGGAATGCCCGTTCGATCCCCTCATCGGCGACCAGGCGGACCAGTGCCCGTTGATCCTTGCGCTGCGCCTCGGACAGCAAGCGCAACCTGCCGCCACCGCAGAGTGTCGAGAAGATCTCCTGGAACGAGACGTCGAAGGAGAGCGGGAAGAACTGCAGCGTGGAACCGCCGAGGGCCCCAGAAGGGCGTCGGTTCTGCCATGCGATGACATTGTGCAGGGCCCGGTGCGGCATCGTGACGCCCTTGGGTTCACCCGTCGAGCCCGAAGTGAACAAGACGTAGGCCGCACTTTCGGGATCGATGGCCGGCAGTGTGTTCGTGGCCGGCATGTCCAGCAGCGCCCGCACCTCGGCGATATCGGATATGACGCGAACCGGCCGGGCACGTTCCAACATCATGTCGATACGCACGCGCGGGTAGCTGACGTCCAACGGCACAACGGCAGCGCCGGCCTTCAGGACGCCGAGCACCGTCGCGATCAGTTCGGGCGAACGATCCAGCATCACGCCGACTCGCGCTCCTGACGGCATGCCGGACGCCAAGAGGCCGGCGGCGATTCGCTCAGCTCCCCCGTCGAGTTCGCCATACGTCCAGCGCCCGAAGTCGGTGACGATCGCGGTTGCATCCGGGTTCGCCGCCGCCTGTTCGGACACGAGTTGCACGACGTCGCGAAGTTCCAGCTCATCGGCAACGGGATCGACGACCTGTTCCGGTGAGCGCACCATCGCGCTCAGCACACGCACCAGCGAATTCGCATACTCGCATGCTTGCGTCGCTGTCAGCACCGCGGGATCGCCACCGACGCGAAGCGACAGCCGACCGGTCCGCGGGTCGGTCGCAGCGGTCACCCACAACGCGAAGTTCGTCCGTTCACGCACTTCGAAGTCGAGCAGTTCTATCCCGGTGACATCGGGCAGCCCGCCCAACAGGTGATAGTTGACAAAGTCAAACACCACATTGAACAGCGGACGCCCCGCGTCGGATTGCATGGCCTGCAATGGGTAGCGCCGATAGCGATGGCTTGCGCGCTCGAACCGGGCCACTCGTTCGACGACTTCGATCCAGGTCCCGGGCTGACCGTCGAGCCGGACCGGAATCGTGTTGAGGAACAGCCCAGCGGCAACTTCGGCGCCGGCGCGGCCCGGGCGCCCGTGAGTGACCAGTCCGGTCGTGACGTCCGACTCGCCCACGAGCCTTTGCAGGACCACACAATGCGCAGCCAGCAGCAGTGATTTCATCGAAAGCCCGCGAGACTTTGCCAACTCTCCAGCGGCATGCTGCAACCACTGCGGGACCAGGATCGACACAGTCGGATCGGCGGTCCCGGGCGCTTCGTGAGCGACGTAGGACTCCAGCGCCGTCGCGTGCGATCCGTCCACCGCTCGACGCCAGAACTCTTGCGCAGCGGGATCAGCGACTGCTTCCCGCTCCAGACGAACGTGCTCTGCGAGCAAGGCCGACGAGTAGCTCCCCGTGCCGACCGGCGGCACGTCGAGACCGATTCGGAACAAATAGTCCTGCAGCAGTTCGCGTATCAGGTTGGCAACACTCCAACCGTCCAGAATCGCGTGATGGAACGCAAAGACCAGGTCCACACCGTCATCCCGGACGAATGCGCGCAGGCTGTACAGCGGCGCCCGACTGAAGTCGTAGCGATGTGCATGCCGGGCGGCCATATAGTCCTCGACCTCCCCGTCACCGCCGCCGGTCACGACGTCAAACGCTGATGGCACCCGCGACCGGACCACCTGCACCGGTGCCGAATGCTGATTGAGTTCAAATGACGACCGCAGCGCGGGATGCCGCGCGACTAAGTGATCGAATGCGTCGGCGAACTCCGCCTCCCGCCACGGCATCGACAACCGGTAGCGGAACACATCTTTGTACATCGCCGATCTGGCACTCTCAATGCTGTGCAGCAGCATGCCCAATTGCAGCGTATTCACCGGGAACGCATCTTCGGCGTCATGCAGCGCCGCGCGGTCGATCAACGGAAGCAATGCGAACGCATCCGTGACGCCTTGCGCCTTGCGAGGCGGCCGTGCGCTCGACCGCGCCAGTTCGGCGACCGTGGGCCGAGCGTACAGTTCCTCGACATCGAATTCGATACCGCGCCTCTCCGCCTTGCTGCGCACGACTAGGGCAAGGATCGAATCTCCGCCGATGGTGAAGAAGTCGTCATGTAGACCAACGGATTCCACCCCCAGCACCGAGGCGAAAATCTCGAGGAGCGCAGCTTCCACCGGCGTATGCGCAACGTTGCGATCGTGGTCCACGGCCAGCTCCGGTGCGTTCGCCATCTCCGTAAGCCCATTGATGAATACCTTGGCATAGGCGTGTGCTTGCGTGCCGGTGACGCTGAGAAACATCCGCTGCGTGCGCGGGTCGATACCGACCGTCGCCATTAGCGCGAAGTTCGTCTGCTCATGAACTTCGAAGTCCAGCAGTTCGATACCCGCGATGCCGGCCAACTCGGCGAACGGGTGGTAGTTGACGTAATTGAATGCTGTGGTGAACAGCGGGCGCCCGGCATCAGACTGCATGGCCCGTAATGGGTAGCGCCGATAGCGATGGCTTGCGCTCTCGAACCTGGCCACTTCTTCCAGCGCACCCAGCCACGTCGCCGATTGGTTGCCGAGCCGGATCGGGAGCACGTTGAGGAACAAGCCGGCGAACACTTCGGCACCTGCCCGTCCGGGACGTCCATGGGTGACAAACCCGGTGGTGATATCCGACTCTCCCGAGATTCTCTGCAGGGTAACGCAATGAGCGGCGAGCAGCAGCGACTTCATCGGCAGCGTGCGCGTCTTCGCCAGCTCGCCCATGGTCTCCTGCAACTGTTGCGGGAGCAGGACCGTCACGGCCGGATCTGCGTCCGTAGGGGTTACGTCGAGGGCTCCCGATTGCAGCGAGGTCGCTCGGGATCCGGACAGGGCACTACGCCAGAACTCTTGTGCAGCGGGGTCTTGGAGTACCTCCCTTTCCAGGCGAACGTACTCGGCGAGCATCGTGGCCGAACAGGCTCCGGTGTCGACCGCCGGCACATCAATGCCGATGTGCAGCAGGTAGTCCTGCACCAGCTCCCGGATCAGGTTCGCAACGCTCCAGCCATCCAGAATCGCGTGGTGGAACGCAAAGACCAGATCCACTCCGTCATCACCTACGAAAGCGCGCAGGTGGTACAGCGGGGCACGGTCCAACTCGTAGTGATGCGCGTGTCTGGCCACCAGGTAATCCCGTATCAGCACATCATCGGCCCCGATGACGACGTCAAATGCTCGTGGCACGCGGGCTCTGACGAGCTGTACCGGCACCGAGTATCGGCTCAGGTCGAACGAAGACCGCAGAGCAGGATGCCGCGCGACCAACCGGTCGAATGCGTCGGTGAATTCAGCTTGGCGCCAGGGCATCGCTATGCGGTAGCGGAAGACATCCTTGTACATCGTCGATTCGGCACTCGCGATGCTGTGGAAAAGCATGCCCAGTTGCAGCGCGGTTGCGGGGAATGCATCCTCGGCATCGTGGTGTACCGCTCGGTCGATCAAGGGGAGCATCGCGAACGCGTCCTTGACTCCGTGCGGATCGGGCGCCCGCCGCGAACTCGACTCGGCCAGTTCGGCGATGGTGGGCAGGGCGAACAGATCGTCGATATCCACAGTGATGCCCCGCTTCTCGGCCTCGCTGCGCACCGCGAGGGCAAGCATTGAATCGCCGCCGATGGCGAAGAAATTGTCATGTATGCCCACTGCATCCAGGCCGAGCACCGAGGCGAACACGTCGGCCAGCACCGCCTCGGCCGGAGTGCGCGGGGCTATGCGTTTGTCGGCCGGGCGGTCCGCGACGCCGGCGCGGGGCAGCACCTGACGATCCACCTTGCCGCTCGCCGTGAGAGGGAACGCCTGCAAGGCGACCAAGCTGGTGGGCACCATGTATGCAGGCAGTCGCTGGGCCAGGTGCTTGCGAAGTTGGACAACAGAGACCGACTCTCCGACGAAATAGCCGAGCAGGTGGGTGCCGTGGGTGTCCGACGGCTCGGCGACGACCACAGCCGACCGCACACCCGGGCATGACTCCATCACGACTTGGACCTCGCCGGGATTCACCCGATTGCCCCGGACCTTGACCTCATCATCGATGCGTCCCAGGAACTCCAGATTGCCGTCCGCAAGCCAGCGGGCGAGGTCACCGGTCCGGTAACGCCGGCCACCCGGCAGGCGTTCGTCGGCGACGAACACGGCTGCGGTCAGTTCATCTCGGCCCAGATAGCCGCGGGCCAGCCCCATCCCGCCGATGTTCAGCTCACCGGGAACGCCTATCGGACAGCGGTTTCCACGTTCATCGAGAACCAGCAACGCGGTGTTGTCGATTGGCTTGCCGATCGGGACGACTTCTATCGGCCCCGACGAGGGGCAGTCGAAGAAGCTCACGTCCACCGTCGCCTCGGTCGGCCCATAGAGATTCACCAGCCGGGGGACCCCGATGGGGGCGAAGACCCGGTTGAATCGCTCGACCAGCGCCGGTGTGAGTGCCTCCCCGCTGCAGAAGACGGTGTGCAATGCCGTGAGCCGGTCGATCGAATCAGGCTCGTCTTCCAGCTGATCCAGGAACGCGCGCAGCATCGACGGCACGAAGTGCATGACCGTCACCCGATGCCGCTCAACCGCGGCGATGATCTTGCGTGGATCGCGTTCGCCCCCTGGTTCGAGCAGTGCGACGCTCGCGCCCACCATCTTCCACCACATCAACTCCCACACCGAGACGTCGAATGTCACCGGAGTCTTATGCATAATCACGTCGTCGGCACCCAGCGGATACTGCCGCTGCATCCACCGCAGCCGGTTGGCCACTGACCGATGCTCGATCATCACACCCTTCGGCCGGCCGGTCGATCCTGACGTGTAGATGACGTAAGCCAGGTCCTCCGGTGCGGCGACTGGTTCGACCGAGTCCGCTTCGGCAATACACGGCTCGACGCGATCAACCTCCAGGTCGTCAGCCATCTCCGCGAAGTCCGCTCCGGCCACTATCACGCGGGCACCGCTGTCCTCGACGATCGTTCGCACACGTAACGACGGATACCCCGGGTCGATCGGCACGTAGGCGGCGCCGGCGCGCAGAACTCCGTGGATTGCCACGAGCAGCTCCGGCGAGCGCGGCACAATCACCCCGACACGGCTGTCGCGTTTAACACCTTTGGCGCGCAGCACCTTGGCGATGTGGTTCACCGCTGCGTCGAACTCCGCGTAGCAGAGCGTTCCGCTCACCGACACCACCGCAGGCCGCTCACCGGGTGTGTCGGCGGCAGCTCGGTCAACACGCATGGTCGGCGCAGTATCGATATCAGGCATCGATCGGCGCTCCAGAGGCGAACGTGTCCAGGTGGGTTCGATCCGCGTCGGACAGCATGTCGATCTCGCCGACTGGCGTATGCCACGACTCCAGCCCAGCTTCGATCAAAGCCAGGACGTGCCGCAACGCCTCGGTGAACGAATAGTTCGCGTCAAAGACGTCCTCTGCATAGAACAGGTCTACGTCGAGCGACCCGTCCCGCTCGTGTTCACGCACGACGATGTTGACCGCGTCGAGCGAGTACCCCGTCGCCAGCACGTTGACCTCGTGCCACATCAAGTCTGCCTGCTCGTTGTCAGGAATCGTGAGATACGAGTAGGTGACATCGAACAGCTGCGTCTGCGCACCGCTCGCACCGTCCTGTAATGCC